>JAYEOP010000001.1 GCA_034723125.1 Bacteroidota bacterium
TTATATATCCTGCCTTATCATAAGACCAGTCAAGAAAAACATTTCCATTAGAATATATCTTTGAAGTATCAATACCATTTTTATTAATAAGAAATGAAACATACATTTTTGACATATACTTATGTGTTATTAACCATACTGCCTCATTATTGCTATGCTTAATGGCGTTAATTTTATTAACTCCATTTGTCAATATTTGATTATTTTTTGATATTATTTTCCCATTTCCACTATTATACGAAATATCAACTATTGAGTAGCAAACACCATGGTTGTTGTAATAATTGTCTGTAGTGAAGATATAATATAAATTAGGATTTGAAGGATAGGGTATTATAAGGACAGATTGTGATGATAAATTGTGTCCATATAAGTTTGTTCCATTATCCATAATGTTATGGCTTTTATTATAGACATTTATTCCATTCGTATAAAATAAAAGATTGCCATATTTATTAGAAATAGTAGCATTTCCCCCCCCATGTATTTATTTTTCCATCAGTTAGTGAAACAGTACAGGTATCTGTGAATTTGATTCCTGCATTTTTGCCGAAATACCAGTTTTTTGCTTCACGTTGTGCAAAAGAATTTAACGAAACAGTTATCAAAAAAAATATGACTAATAGTTTTTTCATTTATATATGCTAAATAGAAATATTATTCAAAGGTACGTAAAATAAAATTCATAAAAAATTGTTCAATTATTTGTTAGTACATTTAAAGTGTAAAAGGTAAGCAAAAAAAGTGAATTTTTTTTAAATTATTTGTTTAGTTGCTGGAAATGGTGAAAATTTCAACTTTTTATTTTATAAACTCATCCCTGCCTTCTCTAAAAATAAAGAAGGAGTAAGCGGTAAAGTTAAAATTTTCACAGTATTTTGTTTTGCACCGAAGCACATAATTTGAGTTTTTTAGAATTGTTTATCCATACGGACAGGTTTTGTTTATTTGGTGATTTGTTTATTTGAAAGCTCCAACATACCGTCATTGCGAAGGAAGAATGACTGAAGCAATCTGATGAATAACAGTAGGATGCTTTTTTGACTACCTCTGCTAAAAAGCCCGAGATTGTCGCGGTCGTACCTCCCTTACAATGACAATTTTATGGGTTGTTATTGTGAGAATTGTTTATTTGGTGATTTGGTGATTTGAAAGCATTTGTGAAACTTTTTGCTGAGTTGTTAAAATTTTAACTTTATATTTTTTAAACTCATCCCTGCCTTCTCTAAAAATAAAGAAGGAGTAGGCGGTAAAGTTAAAATTTTCACAGTATTTTGTTTTGCACCGAAGCCCATAATTTGAGTTTTTTAGAATTGTTTATTGGGTGATTTGTTTATTTGAAAGATCCAACATACCGTCATTGCGAAGGAAGAATGACTGTGGCAATCTGACTGAATAAGAGTAGGATGCTTTTTTGACTACCTCTGCTAAAAAGCCAGAGATTGTCGCGGTCGTACCTCCCTTACAATGACAATTTTATGGGTTGTTATTGTGAGAATTGTTTATTTGTTTATTTGGTGATTTGGTGATTTGAAAGCATTTGTGAAACTTTTTGCTGAGTTGTTAAAATTTTAACTTTATATTTTTTAAACTCATCCCTGCCTTCTCTAAAAATAAAGAAGGAGTAGGCGGTAAAGTTAAAATTTTCACAGTATTTTGTTTTGCACCGAAGCCCATAATTTGAGTTTTTTAGAATTGTTTATTGGGTGATTTGTTTATTTGAAAGATCCAACATACCGTCATTGCGAAGGAAGAATGACTGTGGCAATCTGACTGAATAAGAGTAGGATGCTTTTTTGACTACCTCTGCTAAAAAGCCAGAGATTGTCGCGGTCGTACCTCCCTCACAATGACGATTTTATGGATTGTTGCCGTAGGAATTGTTTATTTGTTTATCTGTTTATTCGTAACACATAACTTTAAGTACTTTAGGCACTTTAAGTACTCTAAGTACTTCTTTTTGTTTATTTGGAATTTGACTGCGAACTGCCGACTGTTGACTGTTTTTGACTGTTGACTGAAGACTGCTGACTGAAGACTGTTCTTGACTGCCAACTGAACTCTTCCATAAAAAATTATTATTACGCAATTTAACTCCATTTCTTAAATTCTTTTACCTTTGCTCTTCAAATTCAAATGCTTATTCCTTAATAAAATGGAAAAATTCAGGTCAGGTTTTGCAAATATTATTGGCTATCCTAATGTTGGTAAATCAACATTAATTAATAAATTCCTTGGTGAAAAACTTTCTATTGTTACTCCCAAAGCTCAAACAACAAGGCAAAGGATTTTTGGAATTCTTTCAGGAAAAAATTATCAAATAGTTTTTTCTGATACTCCCGGTATTTTAAATCCAAAATATGAGCTTCAAAAATCAATGATTAAAGATATAAATCAAGCCTATGATGATGCTGATATAATTATTTACATGACTGATGCTAAGGATGATATAGAGAAGCACCTTGAAAATATTGAGAAAATTAAAAAGATAAAAATCCCAATTTATCTAATTATTAATAAAATTGATCTTATAAGTCAGGATGTGCTTGATACAAAAGTGGATGAATGGGAAAAACTTTTTGATAAAAAAGATATTATTCCCTTGTCTGCACTTTACAATTTTAACATAACAAGCATAATAAATTATTTAAAAGAAAAGTTACCTGTTCACGAGCCATATTTCCCAGAGGATATAATTACCGATAAAAGTGAAAGATATATTGCTTCGGAAATAATAAGGGAGAAAATATTTTTGCATTACAAACAAGAAATTCCATATTCTGTTGAGGTTATTGTTCATTCATTTATAGAAAAAGAAAAAATTACGGAAATAAGTGCAGATATAATTGTAGGACGAAAATCACAAAAACCAATACTTATTGGTAAAGATGGTAGTGCATTAAAACGAATTGGTACAGAAGCACGAATTGACATGGAAACTTTTTTTGAAAATAAAGTTTTTCTTGAATTGTTCGTTAAAGTAAGAGATAACTGGAGAAACAACAAACTTTTCCTTCAGAGATATGGTTATAATGTTTAGTTTAAAAATATTTATTTTTTTTAAATAAATATCCTATTGTTAAAAAACAAATATTGTTTGATGATTTTTTTATATTTTTGCAGAACTAAATTTTGTGAAATTAAAAAAATTAACTAATGAATTGGTTTATTACTGCAATTACTTCCTCCGTAGGGAAAAAACTAATAATGGCTTTAGCAGGGCTTTTCCTGATTATATTTTTAGTAGTTCATTTAGGACTTAATTTACTCTTGTTAAGAGAATCATCTGATTGGTTCAATATTGCCGCTCATTTTATGGGTACAAATGTGATTGTTAAAATTTTTGAAATTGTTTTATTTTTAGGATTTTTCATTCACATTATTTATGGAATTGTATTACAAATTCAAAATTGGCTTGCAAGACCAAAAAGATATAAAATTGAAAATTTGACATCACAAACATCATTTTTCTCAAAATGGATGATACATACTGCCGTGATAATTTTAACTTTTTTGGTAATTCACATGTTGGATTTTTATATAAGAGCAAAATTCTTTGGAGACATTCATAGTGTTGAGATTAATGGTAAAGAAATGCATGATATGGCAGCACTGGTTTTTGCAAAATTCCATATCCTTACTTATCTAATAATTTATCTTGTTGCTTTTGTAATACTGGCTTTTCATTTAAATCATGCTTTTCAGTCTGCTTTTCAAACACTGGGAGTTTCCAATAGCAAGTATTCATCAATAATTAAAGCAACAGGAACTTTATACTCTATTATAATTCCTGTAGGTTATGCTTTTATTGCAATCTACCTATATATGGTATAAAAAAAGGAAATATTAAATTTAAAGAATAATTTGAAATAAAATTCAAGATATTAACATGGCAAAACTTAATTCAAAAATACCTGAGGGTCCAATAGCACAAAAATGGACCGATTATAAATCAAAAATGGACCTTGTAAATCCTGCTAATAAAAGAAAGTTAGATATTATTGTTATAGGAACCGGACTTGCAGGAGCATCTGCTGCTGCAAGTTTTGGAGAGTTAGGATTTAAAGTAAAAACATTTTGCTTTCAAGATAGCCCCCGTAGGGCACACAGTATTGGAGCACAAGGTGGAATAAATGCTGCAAAAAATTATCCTAATGACGGAGATAGTATTTATCGACTTTTTTACGACACTGTTAAAGGTGGTGATTATAAATCAAGAGAAGCTAATGTTTATCGGCTTGCAGAAGTAAGTAATGAAATTATTGACCAATGCGTAGCACAAGGAGTTCCTTTTGCTAGAGAATATAGTGGAGATTTAGCTAATCGATCTTTTGGTGGTGCTTTGGTTTCAAGAACATTTTATGCAAGAGGAGTAACCGGACAACAATTACTTCTTGGTGCTTATGGAGCAATGAGTAAAGAAATTAAGAAAGGTAATGTAGAAATGTATAATCGTCATGAAATGCTTGACATTGTCATTGTAGATGGAAGAGCAAGGGGAATTATTGCAAGAAATCTTATTACAGGCGAAATTGAAAGACATTTTGCTCATGCAGTAGTACTTGCATCAGGAGGATATGCTAATGCTTATTTTCTTTCAACAAGTGCTATGAACTCAAATGTTACTGCTATTTGGAAAGCATATAAAAGAGGTGCTTATTTTGCCAATCCTTGTTTTACTCAAATTCATCCTACATGCCTTCCTTCTCATGGTGATTTTCAGTCTAAGCGTGTTCTTATGAGTGAAAGTTTAAGAAATGACGGTAGAATTTGGGTGCCAAAAAGTAAAGAAGATGCTAAAAAAATAAGAGAAGGAAAGTTAGACCCAACAACAATATCCGAAGATCAAAGAGATTATTATCTTGAAAGAAGATACCCTGCATTTGGGAATCTTGTTCCAAGAGATGTTGCTTCACGTGCAGGTAAAGAAGTATGTGATGAAGGTTATGGTGTTAGTGACACAGGATTTGCTGTTTATCTTGATTTTACTGATGCACTTGAAAGACTTGGTAAAGATGTAATTGAAGCAAGATATGGAAACCTATTTCAAATGTATGAAAAAATTGTTGATGTTGATCCTTATAAAACACCAATGATGATTTATCCGGCAGCTCACTATTCAATGGGTGGTATTTGGGTTGATTATGATTTACAAACAACTGTTCCAGGACTTTTTGCTATTGGTGAAGCGAATTTTTCTGACCATGGTGCAAACAGGCTTGGTGCTTCAGCTCTAATGCAAGGTCTTGCAGATGGATATTTTGTTATCCCTTACACAATTCAAAAATATCTTGCTGACCAAATAGGTGTTAAAAGAATGTCAACAGATCTGCCTGAATTTGATGAAGCTGAAAAAGGAACAAAAGCAAGACTGGATAAACTTATAAATATTCAGGGTACCAAAACTGTAGATTATTATCATAAATTATTGGGGAAATTGCTGTGGGATTATGTTGGTATGGCAAGAAATGAAGAAGGACTGACAAAAGCAATAAGACTAATTACAGAACTTAAAGATGATTTTTGGAAAAATGTATATGTTCCCGGAGAGTTAAATGATTTTAATCCTGAATTAGAAAAAGCAGGTAGAGTAGCCGATTTCTTTGAATTAGGAATTTTAATGGCAAAAGATGCATTGAACAGAAATGAATCATGTGGCGGGCATTTTAGAGAAGAATATCAAACCGAAGAAGGAGAAGCTTTACGTGATGATGAAAATTACGCTTATGTTGCAGCATGGGAATATAAAGGTGAAAATGAAGATGTTGTATTACATAAAGAAGAATTGAAATATGAAGATATTGAAGTTAAACAAAGAAATTATAAATAAGCATTAGCATAAAAAATAAACACTATGGATTTTAAATTAAAAGTTTGGAGACAAAAAAACGCTAAAGCAAAAGGCAAATTTGTTACATATAAAATTAAAGATATTACAGCTGAAACATCATTTCCTGAAATGATGGATATTTTAAATGAACAACTAATAAACAAAAGAGAAGAACCAATAGCTTATGACCATGACTGCCGTGAAGGTATTTGCGGAATGTGTGCTCTATATTTAAATGGCAGAGCACACGGACCTGATAATGCCATTACTACTTGCCAGCTTCACATGAGAAAATTTAAAGATGGTGATACAATTGTTGTTGAACCTTGGAGGGCAAGACCTTTTCCTGTTATTAAAGACCTTGTTGTTGACAGAACAGTATTTGATAAAATAATTCAAGAAGGTGGATACATTTCCACAGCAACAGGAGGTACTCCCGATGCTAATGCAATTGCAATAGATAAAACCGATGCTGAACTTTCTATGGATGCTGCTGCTTGTATTGGCTGTGGTGCTTGCGTTGCAACTTGCAAAAATGCATCTGCTATGTTATTTGTTTCTGCAAAAATATCTCAATTTGCACTTTTACCACAAGGAAGACCTGAAGCAGCAAAACGAGCTCAGGAAATGGTTGCAAAAATGGATGAACTAGGATTTGGAAACTGCACAAACACAGGTGCTTGTGAAGCAGAATGTCCTAAAGAAATAAAAATCCTAAATATTGCCCGAATGAATAAAGAGTACTTTGTTGGGAAATTTGTAAAAGACTTGCAGTATTA
>JAYEOP010000002.1 GCA_034723125.1 Bacteroidota bacterium
ATATTCATTTTCTTCCACTGGTTCAATTGGTGTGTTTTTTACTGTCTCTTTTACTTGTTCAATCTCTTCTGCTGTTAATGTTTTAAAATCCAAATCGTCTCCTTTTTTGCTACAATTCATCACTATAAATGATATTGTAATTAATAAAATTATTGTTAATTTCTTCATCTGTTCTCCTTTTTTATATTTCAAAACTATTTGTAATTTTATGTTGGTTTGCAACTGTAATATTTACAGAATTATTGCTATTCTCAAGTTTTTCCAAAAAATAATCCATTGCCAGATTTGGGTCATTATTTTTTTCACTCAAATGACCTAAAATCACATTTTGCATCTTATTCTTTTTCAATGTTTCAATAAGAAATTTTACTGATTGTTCATTTGATAGATGTCCGAATTTTGATTTTATTCTCTGTTGTAATTCTAAAGGATAAACTCCATTTTTCAACATTTCCACATCATAATTTGCTTCGAGAATCATTAAATCCAATTTTTTCGCATTCATTTTTACGATATTATTTACGAACCCTAAATCTGTAAAAATTCCAACTGATTTATTTTTATTTTTGATGATGAAATTTACCGTATCTTCGGCATCGTGGCTGACTCTGAAAGGGTGGAGGTGCAAATCTTCAAATTCAATATCATCACTTGGATTGAATGTGCGAATATCTTTAATTTCGTCAAACTTTTTTCTCTCTTTTGCGATATGTAGAATATTTGAATTAATGTAAACCGGAATTTGATATTTTTTTGCGAATACTCTAACTCCACCAATATGGTCGCCGTGTTCGTGTGTGAGAAAAATTGCTTGAATATCTTTGGGATCGTGTCCTGCATTCTCTAATCTGATTGTTGCCTGTTTTCCGGATAGTCCTTGATCTATGAGAATCTTTGTTTTTTCACTCGCTATAAGTGTAATATTTCCTTTGCTTCCACTTGCTAATGGTTGAATTATCATTTTTATATTTTTTGTTTTTTAATATAAATCTATTTTTAACACTTTTAAATTTTGTTACTATCCAAAGTAGTAAACAAATAAGGTCAACACAAAAAAACCCCAACTTCTTTTTTTAATTCATTAAGAAGTTGGGGAATTTTCTTATTTCTCTGCTAATTTCTTATAATCTTCGTATCTTTCTTTTATGAATTTATCAGAATCTGTACGGAATTTTTCTACATTATCAGGAAATGTTCTTTTCAATGATTCATATCTTCCTTCATTAACAAAAAATTCTTCTACAGGTTTTTTCGGTGCTTTAGAATCCAATATGAAAGGATTTTTTCCTTCTTTTTTCAACAATGGATTATAGCGATAAGTTAACCAATATCCTGTCTCAACTGCAAGTTTTTCTTCCTGTTGTGTTTTCGACATGTCAATTCCATGAGCAATACAAGGTGTATATGCGATGATAAGAGAAGGTCCGTCATAAGCTTCTGCTTCAATAAGTGCCTTCATCAATTGATTTTTGTTATATCCCATTGCAACTGATGCAACATAAATATATCCATAACTCATTGCAATTCTACCAAGGTCTTTTTTGATTGTCTCTTTTCCCGATTCGGCAAATTTTGCTACTGCACCTAATGGAGATGCCTTTGATGCTTGTCCACCGGTATTTGAATAAACTTCAGTATCTAAAACCAAGATGTTGATATTTTTATTCATTGCAAGAACATGATCTAATCCGCCATAACCAATATCGTAAGCCCAACCGTCTCCACCAAATGACCAAACAGATTTTTGAATAAAATAGTTCTGCAATTCTTTTACTTTATCCAAAATTTCATTTTTACTCTCTTTTTGAAGCAATGTTTTGATATTTTCTACATTATTTTTTGCTTCATCGTCAACAGCATCCCAATTGTCAAGTGAATATTTAAGTGCAGTTTTTAAAGAGTTCTCTATATTCATTTCTATCAATTTTTTGGTAGCACTTTTCAATAATTTTCTATTAGAATCTACAGCAAGTCGCATTCCAAATCCATATTCTGCATTGTCTTCGAATAGTGAATTTGCCCAAGCAGGTCCGTGTCCATCTTTATTTTTCGTGTATGGAATAGTTGGGAAAGTTCCACCATAAATTGATGAACAACCTGTTGCATTTGCAATTATCATTCTATCACCAAAAAGTTGTGTAGTGAGTTTTACATATGGAGTTTCACCACAACCGGCACAAGCACCACTAAATTCGAAAAGCGGTTGTTTAAATTGACTTCCTTTAACTTTAGTAGTATCATTATTTCCATTTACATCTTCAGGTAAATCAACAAAGAATTTATAATTTGTCTCTTCGCCAAGTTCTCTTTCTGTTTCGATTGGCGACATTGCAAGTGCTTGAGTAGGACATTCATTAACACAAGATCCGCAACCAACACAATCATCAATAAAAACCTGAATTTTGTATTTTTTATCTTTGTCTTTTCCCATAGCATCGAGTACATTAAATTCTTTTGGTGCATTTTCTAAATCCTTTGGATCAATCAATTTTGGTCTGATAGAAGCATGCGGACATACGAATGCACATTGATTACATTGAATACATTTTTCGGCATCCCAATGTGGAACAGTTGGTGCAGAACCTCTTTTTTCTAATTTCATAGTACCTGTTGGCACATATCCATCAAAAGGCATTTGAGAAACGGGAATATCATCTCCCTTTTCTCTCATAATCGGTTCGATAACATTTTTAATAAATCCTACTGAATCTTTTGGAACTAATTCTTTTGGTTCTTTAGATTTTTTTGGAAGTTCTTTTGGAATATCAATTTTCACTAATGCTTCATTTGTGGCATCAACTGCTTTCCAATTCATCTCTACAATTTTTTTACCTTTTTTCAGATAAGATTTTTCAATCGCATCTTTAATCATTTTAATTGCTGTTTCTTTTTCCAAAACTTCCGAAATTAGGAAAAATGCAGCTTGCATAATCGTATTAATTCTTCCGCCTAATTTAACTTTATTTGCTATTTCCAAAGCATTAATGTTGTAAAGTTTAATGTTTTTCTCTATGATTGTTTTTTGCATATCTTTAGTTAAATTTTCGAATACTTCATCAGATTTTAAATTTGAATTTAATAGAAAAACACCATTTTCTTTTATTCCTTCAAGAATATCATATCTTCCTATAAATGCCTGATTGTGACAAGCGATAAAGTCAGTATTATCAACAAGATATTCTGATTGGATTTTTTCTTTTCCAAATCGTAAATGGCTTCTTGTGGTTCCACCTGATTTTTTCGAATCATATTGAAAATATCCTTGTGCGTACATGTCTGTATTATCACCAATGATTTTGATTGAATTTTTATTGGCACCAACAGTTCCATCTGCACCAAGTCCCCAAAATTTACAACTTATTGTTCCTTCCGGAGTAGTGTTTAATGTTTCAGGATAATCAATTGAGAGATTTGTCACATCATCATTAATCCCAACTGTAAATCCATGAGTACATTTATTGTCTAAATGGTCGAAAACTCCTTTTACCATTTGTGGTGTGAATTCTTTGGAAGATAGTCCGTATCGTCCACCGATAATTGTAAGATTTTCATCTTTTAATCCGGCAACAATATCTAAATATAATGGTTCGCCAATTGATCCGGGTTCTTTTGTTCTGTCGAGTACTGCAATTTTTTTAACTGATTTCGGCAAGACATTAAGTAAATGTTTGACAGAAAAAGGTCTGAATAGGCGAATTTTGATTAATCCGAGTTTTTCGCCATTTTTATTCAAATAGTTGATTGTTTCTTCGATTGTGTCACAAGCACTTCCCATTGCGATGATAATTTTTTCTGCATCAGGGGCACCAAAATAATCGAATAAATGATATTGTCTGCCAATTTTTTTGGCAACTTTATCCATATATTCTTGAACAATTTCCGGTGCTTCATCATAATATTTATTTACAGTTTCGCGACCTTGAAAATATACATCAGGATTTTGTGCTCCGACTTTTATTTGCGGATTTTCAGAATTTAATGCACGACTTCTAAAATCTTCGACATATTTATTTTCAACAAGTGATTTCATTGTATCATAATCAATCATTTCCACTTTTTGAATTTCATGAGAATTTCTAAATCCGTCGAAAAAATTTAGAAATGGAACTTTTGTTTTTAAAGTTGCTAAATGTGATACGAGTGCAAGATCCAATATTTCTTGTATTGATGAAACAGCCATTTCCGCGAAACCTGTGTTTCGTGCAGACATTACATCGGAATGGTCGCCAAAAATAGAAAGCGATTGTACTGCAAGTGAACGAGCAGAAACATGGAAAACTGTTGGTAACATTTCTCCTGCAATTTTATGCATATTTGGTAGCATCAACATTAATCCTTGTGATGCCGTAAAAGTTGTTGTGAATGCACCTGCTGTCAAAGCTCCGTGAACAGATCCCGATGCACCTCCTTCTGATTGCATTTCAACAACATCAACAGATTCACCAAAAATATTTTTCCTTTTATTTGCTGCCCAAGCATCGGCATATTCTCCCATCGGTGAAGATGGAGTAATAGGATAAATTGCAGCAACATCGCTAAAGGCATAAGCGACATGAGCGGCCGCAGTATTACCATCAATCGTTTTTTTCTCAAACTGTTTCATTACTTTCCTCTTATTTATTTTAAATTTATTCACTTCCAATTAATAACTCTAATTTAATAAATATTTTTATAAATATAAAGGTTTTTTTTAAAAAAATATCAAAAAAGAGAAATGCAATATTTGAGATATGTAGCATTTCTGCTTATGAGTTTTTTTGCTATGTTTTATTTATCTACGAGTATAAAACTGATAGAAATTGAATTGAAAAACTCAGCGTCTTTGCGTCTTTGCGGTAAGATCAGAACCAATCTCAAGTTTCTACAATTCATTTTTCACAATAAGATGTTTTCTATTTGGTCCTGTCGAAATTATTCCAATTGGAACATTCAAATATTCTTCGATAAAGTTTATATAATTTATGCAATTTTTTGGTAATTCGTTAATATCTGTTATTCCGTAAACCTCTTTTTCCCAGCCGTCGAATTCTTTATAGATTGGATTATCGTTTTTATCACGGTCGATTGCAACTTTAATTTTATCAAATCCCGAGAGAACACTTAATTTTGTGATGATGAGATAATTGAATCCATTCAACATAATTGCTTTTTTTACTAATGGCAAATCTAACCAGCCACATCTTCTCGGTCGTCCGGTTGTGGCTCCGAATTCATTTCCATTTGCTCTTAATTTTTCGCCTGTTTCGTCACGCAATTCTGTAGGAAACGGCCCTTCGCCAACTCTCGTTGTGTATGATTTCATTATTCCAATTCGTTTATCAAATTCAATAAAAACACCTGCTCCGGTTAAAGCTCCGCCGATTGTAGTTGAAGATGAGGTGACGAAAGGATATGTTCCGTGGTCAATATCAAGCAGAGTTCCTTGTGCACCTTCGTATAGAATATTTTTGTTTTTCTGAATAGATTCATAGATTATTTTTTTTGTATCTGTAATAAACGGCTTAATTTTTGTTGCAGATTTTAGAATATTTGGTAATTCATCTTTTATCTTTGAAATTTTTGTATCGTTGATGAAAGTATAATTTCTTTTATAATACGCTAATTGTTCAATAAATTTTTGTTCAAAAGTTCCATCAAGAATTGATTCCATTCTGATTCCGGATCTTTGGACTTTATCCATATATGTTGGACCGATACCGCGAGATGTCGTGCCGATTTTTTCATTCAACTCTTTGTCTAAAATTTTATGAAGTGGTGTGACAATATGTGCTTCCGCTGAAATAAAGAAATTGTTTTTAGAAATTGAAACACCTGATTTTTCCATATTTTCCATCTCTTCAGAAAGTGTGACGGGATCAATCACACAACCGTTTCCGATAATATTTTTTGATTTGCCAGAAATTACACCACTTGGAATGAGATGTAAAACGAATTTTTTATCCTCAATTATTACCGTATGGCCGGCATTTGCTCCACCTTGAAAACGAACAACCAAGTCCATTTTTTGTGAAACAATATCAACCATCTTTCCCTTTCCTTCATCTCCCCACTGTGAACCCATTATTATATATTTTGACATTTTTCAATTCCTTTTTTTATTTTTTACTAACACTTAATTATACAAAATAGGATAACAATTTAAAAGAGAAATTTAAGTAATTATTTATATACTAAAGCAACATAGTAATATCTCAAATTTTTTTGTCATTGCTTGTCATTGATAGTCATTTGTTGTCATTTATACTTTACCGCAGAGACGGAGAGACGCAGAGTAATTTGTTGTCATTTATACTTTACCGCAGAGACGCAAAGACGCAGAGGAATTTATTGTTATTTATACTTTACCGCAGAGACGCAAAGACGCAGAGGAATTTATTGTCATTTATTGTCATTGATAGTCATTTATTGTCATTTGTTGTCAAATGATCCAATGACCCAATGACACAATGACCCAATGACAAAATGCCACAATGACCCAATGACACAATGACACAATGCCCCAATCTTCGGTGTTTTCGGTGCATTCGGTGGTTAATAAAGAATCTCCATTCGTTCATAAGTTGAC
>JAYEOP010000003.1 GCA_034723125.1 Bacteroidota bacterium
AACCACCGATTAAATTTTTGTCAAATATAAGGACATTTTTGCTTTGCTCAAAAATAATTTGATTTTTTTAGGTTGCGTTTTTCGAATTGCTTCTTCCAGTGATGTTGGAAAAATATATGACTGTCTTCTGTCTTTTCATTGTATAAATTTTATAGTATAAAAATAGAAATTATTCCTTTGGTGGCAAATTATCTTTATCTACAATTTGTTGATTTTTTTAGACAGTCTGACGACTGCTGTAAGAGTAGTAGCGGATTACGAAGCGATGAACTTTCAGCTTTCTCAGTAGCCAAATCTCTCTCAATCTTTCCAGTCAAATCGAGAGATTTGGTGGGCAACCAACGAGCCACAACGCCACGTAAACCAAACTAAGCCGCTATTACTTTTACAGTTTGTTAAGTGCTTTTATTCTGGCTTTAATTTATTCAATTCTCTTAATCTTTCAATTTCATTTTCTTCTAATTCTGTTAATTCCATAATTATTGTATTTGAATATCCTTTGCTAATCATTTTCATAGCAGTGCTTCTTTTTTCATCTATACGTCCTTTTACACGTAACCTCGATGCAGTAGAAACAAATTGTTGTTCAGCTTGTGTTGAAATGGTTTCCATAAGTTCCCTATATTTATCAGAGGCTATTTCCGTTGAATTTAGCATATAAACAGATATGCTATCAAAAAAATCTTGCCCCTCTTTGGTTTGTAATAATTTATTTATTTGATCAGATAAATGCCCAATCTGTTCAAGCATTTTCTGTTCATTGAAGATATTCTTCATTATTAGAAGACCTACCTGTAATTCAATATTATCAAAATGTTCTCTTAAATCTTTGTTTGAATATGTTGATGTATCAATTAATTCGTAATCAAATTTTGGAATGAAGCTTTGTAACTCATTGTCAATATTTCCAAAGTATTCTTCAAATCTTTTATTATCCCATTTTTCCTTTCCGTGATAAAATATTATTGGAATAACTGGTGTTAATTCTTCTTTTTGCTTAATCTGTAATTCCCAAATCCTAAGCATATAACCAAGAATTTGAAAATGTGGAAATTTTTCAGGTTGGCTTTTATGTTCAAAAAGAAGTGATATTTTTACATTCTGTTTTTCTCCGTATTTGCAGTTATAAACTAAATCAGAAAAACTTGAATTTAATCGCTTATCAAGATATTCAGTTTTATCAAGTTCAAGAGTATTTAAATCTAATTTTTTAACAATATCAAAACTTATGGTTTTAGACACAAATTCCTTAATCCCATTTTTGTTAGAAAACAAGCTTTTGAAAAACTTATCGTGCGTATTTATTACTGTATTATTCACTCTTTAAACTTTAATTTATTATTCTATACAAATATACAACAATTTCAGTTCTGTTTCAAAATCGGATGTAAAATCAATGTTAAAAGTTTTGAATTCAGTTTTCTCATCCTCTCTCTAATTGCACTTAACGACAGTCTGTCTAATAACCCTAACCACCGATTAAATTTTTGTCAAATATAAGGACATTTCTGCTTTGCTCAAAATTAATTTGCTTTTTTTAGGTTACGTTTTTTTTAATTGCTTCTTCCAGTGATGTTGGAAAAATATATGACTGTTTTCTGTTTTTCCTTGTATAAATTTCATAGTATAAAAATAGAAATTATTTCTTTGGTGGCAAATTATCTTTATCTACAATTTGTTGATTTTTTTAGATAGTCTGACGTTTTGTATAAGAATAGTAGCCGACTTCGAAACTCAAAATTTTCAAGATACGACTAAATATTATGCGGGCTACAGTGTTCATATTTACTACGATTGCGGCTATTATTTTTATACTTTGTTGTAGGGCGTTTTTATTTATTTATATTTCTTATTCCTCATTGAATTTTTAATTTCATATTAATGAACTTGATTAATACCTTTACTTATATCATTTAGTTCTATAAATACAATATCTTTGATATTACTGATTGTCTTTATTTTTTTAGCTAATTCTTGTGATTCATTTAGCAATTTTCTTCTAAATGCAGATTTCAAGTTATAATTAGACAATAATATATAGAGATAAAATTTATTCGATTTTAAATTAGTAGTACTACTTTTAAACAAATTTGTATATCTGATTCTTTCTAACTGATTATGTGTTGTGAGTTCTGATAAGTATGTCAATAATTGAATTAATGCAAAAAATGGATTTTCATCATTGCCTACCTTTATTTCGCCTAGTATTGGTAGTCCATCTTTGTTGTTCTTACCAATAAAGTCTAATCCCCCAGTTCCAGATGATTTGCCAGACTTACCTGTTTCAAACTTTATTCCACCTGTAGTCCTTAAAGGGCTAATTTCTCTGTCAATAAACTCAAAATCAAAATCTGGGTTTTTATTAATTTTATTTGTTTTACTGCTTTCTAGAATTGCTACAATATCATTTGTTCCTTTTATGGTAGAAATTGGTAGAGATGGTAGTGCTTTTCGTTTTGAAGATGATGCAAATGAATCAATACTACAATATTTAGCAAAATGAACTTGACTCTCTTCAAATATCTTAATCAGTTTCTTGTAATTATTCTTTCTGTTAAAATCCTCTAGGATTTTCAAATGAGTTTTCGCAGAAAACATTCTTAAGAATTTGTAAAACTCACGTAATTTTGTTACAGGTATTTCCATATTATCTATTTAATTGAGTCCCTTAAATTTTGTACACATTGTTTTTTTTAAATGCCCTACAACATTAATATAAACGGAACTTCCGTTTATTTCCATTATGTCCAGATACACCCAATGTTTTAATTGATTCATATTCTAATAACATTTTAAAATACTTTCGCAAATATAATAATGATTCTTTAGACAACAATGTATTTCTGTCTTTTTTCCCTTTTTCTAATTATGAGTCCTCGTTTAGTTTCAACATCTTGTATCTTTAAATTTATTGCTTTACTAACTTTTAAACCTGCCAAATATATCAGGTAATACTAATTTAAGTTAGGAGAAAGAAACAAATAAACAAAACTTGTCCGTATGGATAAGCAAATAAACACTTAAACAATTAAACACTTCTAAATAAATTGCTAATTTTGTACAATATAGTATCTTTGAATTTTGTCATATTTCATTATTTTTAAAAGCTATGAAAAAATATTTTTTTTCCATACTTATTATTTTCCCTCTTTTAAGTCTTGCCCAAATTTCTGATAATTTTGATGACGGAAATTTTACTAGCAATCCTCAATGGTTTGGAAATACATCAAGCTTTAAAGTAAATTCTTCACAACAACTACAATTAGATGAAAGCGGTTCATCGACAAATTATTTATATACTTCAAGCACTACAATTTCCGAAACTGAATGGCAATTTTGGATAAAACTTTCTTTTAGTCCCTCTGTAAATAATAATGTAAAAATATATTTGACAAGCGATAACACAAATCTAACAGGCAGTTTGAACGGATATTTTATAAAAATTGGTGAAAACGGAACAGATGATGCCATTGACCTTTATCGTCAAAACGGAACAAATGAGACTTTGATAATTGAAGGAATTGACGGACACACAGCTTCAAATCCGGAAATAAGAATAAAAGTAATACATAAAAGCAATGGTGATTGGGAATTATACTCCGACCTTAGCGGAGATAACAACTTCATCCTTGAAGGAATAGGAAATGACAATGCAATTACAAACTCAAATTATTTTGGAATTGTTTGTAAATTCACAACATCAAATGCAACAGCTTTTTATTTTGATGATTTTTATGTAGGTTCAATTATTTATGACACTATTGCTCCAAAGATTAATGCTGTAAATGTTATTGACAAAAATGAAATTGTAATAAATTTTGATGAATTTCTTGATAAACCCACTGCTGAAAATATTAGTAATTACAACATTAACAATAACATCGGAATTCCATCAAATGCCTCTTTAGAAAATAATACTTCTGTCAGATTACAATTCTCAAATGACCTTCAAAATGGTAGTTCTTATAAAATTTTTGTTTCAGGAATAAAAGACACTAAAGGAAATACTATTATTAATGACAGCTTTACTTTTTCATTTTTTCTTCCACAATACGGAGATATTATAATTAACGAATTTTTTGCCGACCCCACTCCTTCCGTTGCTTTGCCCGAAGGGGAATTTATTGAACTTTTTAATCCAAAAAAAATAAGCGTTAACTTAAACAATTGGAAAATTGCAGATGGAAGCAAGGAAGTATCACTCACAAATATTTCTATTCTGCCCAATGCTTTTGTAATTCTTTGCAATGATAAGGATAAAGCGGATTTTGAACAATACGGCACAACTTATGGACTTTCATTACCTACCCTAAACAACGGAGGTGATGATATTATTTTAAAATCGGATAAGGACATAATTATTGACCAACTTAGATATTCACAAGCATGGTATCACAATTCTGGAAAAGATGATGGAGGCTGGACGATAGAAAGAATAAATCCTAATCATCCATGTAGTGATATCAACAACTGGAAAGCATCAATTAATAAAAACGGAGGAACTCCCGGAACTCAAAATTCTGTTTTTTCAAATCTACCGGATACAATTTCACCAATTTTAAATTCCTCAAGAGTAATTGATTCTGTTACAGTTGAGCTAATATTTAATGAAAGTATTGAAAATGCATCTCTTATTTCAGCAAATTTTAAAAGCGGATGCTCAAACACAATTTCCAATATTACACAAACAGATAATCAAAGTGTGTTGTTAAAACTTCAAAATCATTTAAACTCAAAAGACACATGTACAATATTTTACAAAGAAATTTCGGATTGTTGGGGGAATAAAAAGTCAAACTGGCAATCTGCACTTATTCAATACATTATTCCCGAAAAAGCAGAAATGTACGATATTGTAATTTCAGAAATATTCGCTGACCCAGAGCCAAGTATCAAACTTCCTGAGCATGAATTTATCGAACTTTACAATCGTAGTAACAAATATATTTCCTTAGAAAATTGGACATTCTCTGATGCCTCAACATCTTCCACACTTCCCAACATTGTAATTCCACCAAATGAATATTTGATTTTGTGCAAAGATGACTACAAAACAGAGTTTTCAAACTATGGTAACACAATCGGACTTTATAGCTTTCCATCTCTTGGAAATTACGGAGATGAACTCTCTCTTAAAAATAAAAAAGAGGCTTACATTTTTTATGTAAATTATGATAAAAGTTGGTATCATGATAATTTTAAAAATGAAGGTGGTTGGACTCTTGAAATGATAGACCTCGATAATTATTGTGGAGAAAGTGATAATTGGAAAGCCTCTAAAAACAATGAAGGTGGAACACCCGGAAGTGAAAATTCAGTAAATGCAATTAATCCTGATATTTATCAACCCGAAATTTTAAGAACAATTTGCATTGACTCTCAACACATTAAAATTATTTTTAATGAGAAAATGAATAGCAGTACAATTTTAAATACTCAAAATTATGAGTTTCAGCAAGTATCAAACAACATAATTTCCGTAAGCACTAATGCTCCAAAATACAATACAATTTTACTCCAATTACAAAAATCCTTAATCCCTAAAACGCATTATTCACTTGAAATAAAAAATGTAAGAGACTGTGCAGGAAATAAAATTGAAGAAAACACAATTGTAAATTTTGGTTTACCCGAAGCTTTAGACAGTTTCGAACTTATAATTAATGAGCTTTTGTTTAACCCCCAATCGGGTGGTTACGATTTTGTTGAGCTATACAATAAATCTGATAAAATTATTAGTCTTAAAAATTTGTACATCGCCACTTATGACGAAAATCTCCAACTCACAAATCCTGAACCTATCACGGAAATCGGATATCAAATTCCTCCTGATGACTACGTTGTTCTAACAGAAAATTCTGAAGATATTGAAATGCGATATTATGTAAAATATCCTCAGAAAATACTCCAAATGAACAACCTACCAACTTTTGCTAACGATGAAGGGAAAGTAGTTCTAACTACAAATACTGCAAAAATTATTGATTATTTTTATTACAAAGAAGAATATCATTTTGAGCTTCTTGATAGCAAAGATGGAGTTTCCCTTGAGAGAATAAATCCTGAGAAATCCACAAACAATTCTTCAAACTGGCAATCCTCAGCATCCGATTATGGATGGGCTACGCCAACTTACAAAAATTCACAATTTTCCAAAATTGACCCTGCAACTAAAGAAGTAGTAATTGAGCCAAAAGTTTTTTCACCCGATGGAGATGGCTTTGACGATTTTTTATTGATAAAATATAAATTTGATAATACCAACAACTTTGGAAACATTAAAATTTATGACCTTAGCGGAAGGCTTATCAAGGAAATTGCAAATAATGCGTTGTTTGGTTCGGAAGGATTTTATAAGTGGGACGGCACAACAAAAGATGGAGAGAAAGCACATATAGGAGTGTATATAATAGTTGTAGAAAGAAACAATCTTTCAGGAAAATCACAAAAGTATAAGAGAACATGCACCCTTGCGAGGAGGAGTGGTTAAAAAAAGCAAGTTCACTACTTTTTCAGAAACTTCAGAAGATAGACTATTGGGCAGTCAAGAACAGTCCTCAGTC
>JAYEOP010000004.1 GCA_034723125.1 Bacteroidota bacterium
AAATATTATAATTAAGCTATTTGTGTGTTATTAAATTGTGATGTTTTTATAAAATTATATCTGTAAATTTACTTCAGAAAGTAATATCAATCACAAAATCCCAGAACTTAAAAATTTTATTTCAACTTTGCATCATTCATAAGTTAAATCAAAATCCTCAAGGTCAAAAACTCTATCAACTTGTATGAAACTTGGTTTTAATTTAATAGCTTTCCGAATATCATCACTTGAATAAGGGGTCCAAAGTTGAATGATTACACCTGCTTTACGGGCACTGTCAACAATTTCTGTTACTAATGTTTCATCTGTAAATTTCATTGAAATACCATCATAATTATGACTTCTAACTTTTTCTAAATTATAATAAATACCACTATATCCCAGTCTGCAAGTCAGTACATTTGAATCAACATTTTCAATATAATCCAAAAATAAATCTTTGTCTGATTCTATTAAAACGTAACTATGAGCATCATAAAAATCTATCAAACTAATAATTGTATCTGCCATTTGATAAAAATAACTATCAGGAGGTCTGCCATTTAAAAAACAGTCATCAAAAAAATGTGATTTTACATCTAAGGAAATATAAAATTTCTCAGTACTAAAACCAAATAATTGTAATAGTTTTTGAAGTGTATATACTCTATCTTTCTTGTCATCATAACAAATTTGCAAGGAACTTATTTGATAATCTGTTGATTGGGGAATGCAAATTAATATTGTAGAATCGCATGTATTTCCATTTATAGCACGATCATGATACAACCATGGTGTTCCATCTTTGCTCATCTGAACATCTACTTCCACACCATCAAATGATTTTATCGCATTAGTTATCGATGGAATTGTATTTTCAAGAAATTCTTCATGTATCCAAGATGAACCACTGCCCTTATGTCCAAGAATCTTAACTCTAGGTTTATCGTCAACAGGATCTGGTGGATCATCTGGTCCACAAGCACTAAAAATTGTAATTAAAATTACTAAAATAAAAAGTATGTATTTCATAATAGATGAACATTATTTAAAAGGTGAATCATTTTCTCTGGAAAAATACCAATAGACAAGAGTATCCATTGATCTTGGAAAGAACTTATTTAACACATAAACAGCACGACCCATTGAAGTCATTATCAAATATTTTTTTTGTTTTTTAACTGAACGTACTAATTTTTTTGCTACTCCTTCCGGAGTCATCATTCTACTTTCATCCTTTGGTGTGCAACCTTGTTTACTACCGTCTCCCGTAAGAGCTGTAACACGTATATTTGAAGATGTAAATCCTGGTGCAACAATTAGTACATGCAATCCTGTTTTTAAATATTCAGTTCTTAAAGTTTCTAAAAATCCATTAATTGCAAATTTAGAAGCTGAATAAGCAGTTCTTCCTGGCAAGCCTCTAAATCCCGCAGTTGAAATAACACCTACTACCGAACCATTAGTTTTAAGAAGATATGGCAAAGCAAATTTTGTACAATAAACTGTTCCCCAGAAGTTTACATCCATAACCTTTTTTAGTACTGATAAGTCGGTATTTCCAAATAATGCTCGCATTGATATTCCTGCATTATTTACCAAAACATCAATTCTATCAAATTTTTTTATTGTGCTATTAATTATCCTTTTACAATCCACTTCTTTGGAAACATCAGCTTTCACAACTAATACTTCAACGCCAAATATTTTACACTGAGATTCAGTATCTATTAATCGTTTTTCATCCCGAGCTACTATTACAAGATTGCTACCCTGCTTAGCAAATTCAATAGCAGATGCTTTTCCAATCCCTGATGAAGCACCCGTTACAATTGTTACTTTTTTTTCATAAAATATCATGTAGCTTATCTTTTTCATTAAAGAAAATACACAATTTCAAAAAAAAACTTTTGCTATTATTTTTCAATTATCAACTTTTGTCCAATACGAACAAGATTCCCTTGTAATGAATTCAACTCCTTTAGTTTATTAACTGTAATATTATACTTTCTGGAAATTGAATACAATGTATCATCACGTTGAACTGTATGATATTTGGTTGCAGATTTTGTTGTTGATTTTGTTGTTGATTTCAGATTGTTAGTTTTAGTAACTCCTTCAACAGCTAGTTTTTGTCCTAATCTTAAATTATTAGTTGCAAGATTATTAATACTTTTTAGTTTACTAACAGTCATTTTATACTGACGTGAAATTGAATACAAAGTTTCTCCTTTTTTTACTTCATGATAACTTTCTGTTTTTCCCGATTCAATATTTGCTTTTTTAACAACATCATGGATAAAGGGATCATTAGAAGCTGTTTTTGCACCTTTAGGCAACTCAATTACCAACCTCTGCCCTGTTGTCAATTCATATTCTTCAAGTTTATTCAAAGAAATAATATCAATAATTGTTTTTTCATATTTTCGTGAAATAGTATAAAGAGACTCTCCATCTTTTACAATATGTACAATTCCTAAATCCCCACCAACAGATGTTTCTTCTGCAACAGCATTAGTATTTTCAGGCTTTTTTGTTTCTTTTATGGTAATCTCAGTTTTTGGTTTTTCTGCAATCTTCTGACCTTTTGCCTTAATTATAAGGGTATCTCCAATACTTAAAACAGCCTTTGACAATTTATTCCATTCTTTTATTTCATCAACATCTACATTGTGCAATTTTGATATAGAAAATAATGTTTCTCCTTTTTTAACAAAATGAAAATTCACTCCCGACATTTCAACGTTTCCATTTGAATTCTTTGTTGGTTTTTCAACAACATCAATTTCTATCTCCACCTGATTATCATTTTTTTCAATTTCATTTAATACATCATTTACGCTCTCACCTTTTACTATTTCCTTTTTATCTACTTCGCTTTTTACTGAAACTTCTTCAAAAGCTGTATTATCATTTATAACAATTTCATTTTCTTTTTTCTCTGAGTTATTTGATGATTCAATAATAATAACATCTCCTTGCTCATTATTTATTTCTTTATTTACCACTTCTTTTTTTGGAGATTCAATTTTTGTTTCATCATTATTTTCAGCAATTACAACTTTTTCTTTCTTTTTTTCTACAGGCAAATCCACAATTATTCTTACTTCCGGTGATTTTTTTCTTTGACTTCTCAAATAAATAATTTCACCAATTGCAGGCTCATCACCTTCTTCAATAAGATTATATTCATATAATTTATTTAATCTTAATCCATAATCCTGAGAAACACTATACATTCTATCCTCATTTTTGATAATGTGAAATGATTCTTTAGCTTTTGATCTCTTTTTTCCTAAATAAATTATTTCACCTTTTTTAAGACTTCTGTCTTCACTAAGGTCATTGTATTCAAGTAAGCTTTGTAAATCAATATCTTTAATACTTGCAATTTTCTTGTAAGTATCTCCCGCATAAACCTTTGTTGCATTAATTTTATTGTAGTCAAATTCTTTATACAGACCTTCCGAACTTGCAACCATATTTTCAACAGCTTGTTCATCATAAATATATAGTTGGTGTTTTTCAATAACACCTATTAGCAATTCAGCATAGTTTCTTCGCGTTGCATATCCTGCTTTTTTCAAACCTATTGCCCATGCCTTATAATCCTTAGAATCAAGCTTAAACAAGTCGCTATATCTTTTATTGTTTTTCAAAAATTCAGAATGATCTTTAAAAGAAGCATTTGCTGATTTATATTTTCTAAAGCATTCATTTTTTTCGTCATCGTCAAAGTATATTTTTTCTCCATTCCAATTACCTTTACACTTTATCCCAAAATGATTATTCCCTTTTGAAGCAAGATAGCTATTACCATTTCCTGATTCTAAAATCCCCTGCCCTAGTGTAATACTTGCAGGAACTCTTGCACGATTCATTTCTTTAATTGCCACATCTCTGTATGTTTTAATATACCTATCTGTAACATTAAGGTCATTAATAGTTTTCCCTTGATAAGGGTCAACATATTTAGTTGTTGTAACTTTTTTAGATGAGCTACAAGAATTTAAAAAAATGAGAATAACGCCAAGAAACAATGTTGTTCTGAATGTTTTGTTCATCATTAAAATATTTTATAATTAATGTTCAAAGTTAATAATTTTATTTATATATCAAAGTACTTAATGTTTTTTCACATAATACTTCATTTGCAATTTTAATAATACCCTCAGAAGTTATTTCTTCAATATTTGAGAAAAACTCTTCCTTAGTGTAAATATAATTTTTTTCTAAAAGATTTGTTGCTTTTGTAATCATCAACCAAGAATTACTATCATTGATGTATGCATATTTCCCTTTAAGCTGTCTTTTTGAACGATTTAATTGAACTTTCGTCAACTTCTTTTCACGCAATAATTTAAATTCTTTATCAACTAAATTTTTACTTCTTTGCAAATATTTTATATCCGTACCAAAATGTACGGAGAATAATCCTGAGCTACCATAAATACTGTAGGTAGAATTTACATTGTAAGCAAAAGCATTTTTTTCTCTAATAGACATATTTAATCTGGAACTCATCCACTCACCGCCAATCACATTATTTAAAAGTAATAACCCAAATCTTTTTTTATCAAAACCCGAATATGCAATATTTCCAATCATGCAATGAGTTTGTGAGTATTTCTTTTTCAAATCAATAACAAAGCTTTTATAATTTGTACTATTTATTCTTTTTCTTTCTTTTTTAGAAGCAGGGATGTCTTTTAGATATTTATTTATCACATTCTCAAGTTTTTTAGGAGATATACTACCAACTATCGAAATTACAATATTGTCGGTAGTATAATTTTTTTTCATAAAATCTAAAATATCTTTTCGTGAAAATTTATTAATCGTTGATTTTTTACCCAGTATGTTATAAGACAGTGGCGACCCTTTAAATATTTTTTCATGGAATTCATCAAAAATACTTTCATCAGGACTATCTTCATACATTTCAATTTCTTCAAGAACAACTTTTTTTTCTTTTTCAATATCTTTTTCAAGAAATACCGATTTGAAAACAATATCAGTTAAAAGTTCCATTGACCTTTCAAAATATTTTTTTTCAGTAGATGTATAAAAGCAAGTTTTTTCTCTGGTGGTATAGGCATTAATTTCACCCCCAATAGTTTCAAGTCTGTTCAATATCTGAAAAGATTTGCGTGTTTTTGTTCTTTTAAAAACCATGTGTTCAATAAAGTGAGCTATTCCATTATTCCTAATATTCTCATCACTACTTCCTGCACCTATCATCATACTGCAATGAACAATTTCTGCTCTAGATTTTTGAGTTAAAATAATTCTTAACCCATTATCAAGTTTAAAAATGTGTTCATTATCAATATTATTATTATTCGTATTCAATTTTTAATAAATTAATTCTAAATTATGCCCTTTTTAAAACTTACAAAGTTAAATGTAATGTGCTAGAAGTAAACATAATTTTTAAACAATTACTGTATTTATCCACATCCAAAACAAAAAATTTTATATAATGAATATATTTTCTATAAAAAGCATTAGCAATAATTTCAATTTCAAAGACTCATCAACAAAAATAGTTTCACTTGTTCCATCAATTACGGAATCACTATTTTACTTTGGTTTAAAAAATAATATCAAAGGAATCACAAAATATTGCATTCACCCCAAGAGCGTAACAAAAGATATTCCTAAAATCGGAGGTACAAAAACAGTTGATATTGAAAAGATAAGAATGTTAAATCCTGATATTATTATTGCTTCAAAAGAAGAAAACTTAAAAATGCAGATTGAAACACTTGCAATTGATTTTAAAATTTTATTAACAGATGTTAATTCTTTAAATGATTGTTTAGATTTAAACAGTGCTTTTGGAAATATTTTCAACAAAGTTAATATGTCCAAAGAATTGAACAACAAAATTGTAAAAGGATTCAAAACATTAAATAAAGCAACGAAAAAAACAATTACTTATTTAATTTGGGAGAATCCTGTAATGATAGTTGCTAAAAACACCTACATAAATGATATAATCTCAAAAATAGGTTTTATAAATGCATTCAGTCATCTTGATCGTTACCCTTTGGTTACTGACAAACAACTAACAAATTCAAAAAGCAACTTTATTTTTTTGTCATCCGAGCCATGTCCGTTTGCAATTGAACACATTGGCAAATACAAAAAGCTTTGCTCTGAATCAAAAATCATTCTCGTCAATGGAGAACTATTCGGATGGTACGGCAGTAGATTACTTGAAGCTATTGATTATTTTAAAGAATTGAAAAATGATTTGATGGGTTGAAAAAACTAATAACAATGAATAACTCTTTAATGTCCTAACTAAGTAGTGCGTTCTCTAATTATCATTACAAATTTATTTATCTTTTTCCTTTATACTGCGTTAAAATTATTTACCGTAGCTTGTGCCTCCGCTAAAGCTTCAGCGACACGCGGATGGCTATGCTAAAGA
>JAYEOP010000005.1 GCA_034723125.1 Bacteroidota bacterium
AGAGACACTAATTAATGCTCCAACACTTGTACCGCTCCTAAGAATTTGCTTTGACAATACATACTCCTTTTGCTCCGAAACAAGATATTTGTATAATTTTATAATCCGCAATGCAAAAGCATACGATTTAGTAGCAACAATATTATCTTTTGTTTTACTCATTTTCAATTTTCAATTTTCCATTATCAATTAAGTTGTTTTTATCAGATACAATGCTTCTGCCTAATTCCTTTTCTGTATTTAGTCTTGCATCTCCTGCAACCTTACCACCTCTATGAGCCACATTTTTGTTTTCGCCAAAAGTTTCAGGTTTTTCTTTTTTTGATATTTCTGTTGTAACACGTTCGCCAAGCATTGTAAAAATCAATTCTAAATCGTCCATATTATCACGAAGATTGATTTTAGATTTTGTAGGCAAATTTTTAAACTCCTTGTATTCACTTGGTGTCATACCAAATGTTGCTTTTGAAATCTCGGCAGTTAAAATGGCATAATCTCTTTTTTCTATTATTCCTCGCTCTTTCCACTCATCTGTTAAGTTTTGGCGAATGGCAATTCCTCTCAATCGTTTATCAATCCAATCTTTTGGATAGCCTTTTTGCTCATAAATTTCTTTCATTCGTTCTTGGGCAAGTTCAGGATTTTCTATTTCTTCAACTCTTTCGTATCCAACTTTTGCCAGCCAGCGTTTGAAAGGCTCAGCCTTAGGTGATGGTACTGATTGGATAATTCTAAAAACACCTTCTGTATTTGCACAATCGGTAATCCTCATTTTCCCATCAGATGCTTGCATTTTCAACTGTCGACAAATTGTCGACAGTTCAGCTTTTTCTTCATCATCCAGCCGTTTTTTAATTCGATACCAATAATCACGAGGATTAATACTATCTGTTAAAATTTCTACAATATCAATAATAGAAAAATACCATTTTTCTTCCGTCTCATCCCAGTGAGTTCTAATTTTTTGCTCTTGAAATAATTTTAATTTATTTTGTTGGTTGTCCATTTTATACTCACTTTATATTTATGCTACCTGAGGACAATTTGTCCCTATGTAGGTTTTTAGTTTTTCATCTCGTTTTCTAATTTTTTTAAGATAATCGGTTGGATTTTTACTTTCCGATAAAACTGCAACAATATCTACCAAAGAATAATACCACTCATCATTATACCACGACCTGCGTACTTCTTTGCCCTGAAACACTACAAGCTTGTTTTGTGGAGCTATATTTTTGCTTTCAATCATTGTCATAATTAAGATTTTTATGATTTATTGATTTTAGGATTGTTTCTGATGTAATCTTTGTTCTCAGAGTGATTAACATTATACACTCTTTTAAATTGCATGCTTTTTGAACCGAAATTAATTAGCAAGCCAATTGGTAAATTATAGGCTTGACAATAATTCATTGCCTGAGCCAAATGCACATCTTCTAACTGTATCAATGCTTTTATTTCTACCATAATATTGTCTTCAACAAAAAAATCTACACGTCTTGTTCCTATATTCACGCCTTCGTAATAAATAGACATTTCCATTTCTCGTTGAAAAGCAAGCCCTTGCTTTTCAAATTCAATAGCCAAAGCACGCTGATAAATAACTTCCTGAAAACCATTACCAAGAGCAGAATGAACTTTCATTGCACAACCAATTATTTTATGTGTCAAATCTTCATGTTTCATACTATATTTTTTATCCTATCATCCTTTAATCTTAAAAATCATAATTTAGACAATTTATAATTCTCCATTAAACGCTTTTTGCAATACACTCTTTTTAAATTCCTCCAAATCTACAATTTTTTGCTGATAAATGACTTCTAATTTTTTGGTTTCGGCTGAAAGATTATTTAGTTTTTTGACTATTTGTTTTTGTTTATTAATAGTTTTCGGAAAAGGTATATTTATACTCTCAACTTCTTTATTTGTAACAGCAGGATAACTGGCTCCTTTTTGAAGTTTCTCCATTTGTTTATTAAAACCATAGGTTAAAAGAAAATAATATATAAAGTTATTATTCAAATATTTCTTTGCTCTTAAAACATAATACCCTGTACTACAAACTTGATTATCGTAATCCTCTGTAATTACCGCAACTCGACTATGTGTTGGACGAACAGTTGCAAAAATAATATCATCCGTTTTCACAAGTTTCCTTGCTCTACTTGGTGCATCTTTTCCTAATAACAAAGTTGTATTTTCAATAAGTTTAGTTTCTTTATTTACACTTGAAACATCAAGATAAATAAATTTTTCATCAGGTTTTTGTTTTGGATTTATAGTTTCTGTTTTCAATAAAACCTCCCCCAAAGTCTTCGCCTCCCATTCTCCATTTTCAACTTTCAATTTTCCATTATCAAAAATTGCTTGCAATTTTGATTGAAAAAGTTCTTTAGCATTTTTCAGGTTGTGTTCGGCATTGGCTTTTGCTTTGTCTATAGCTTCAAAAGCACGGTCGAGTGTGGAAACTATGCGTTTTTGTTCGGGGAGTGGTAATATTGGAAATCGTTCTGATTTATAATCTTTAAAATAAATATGTGGGATTGTACTTCCATTTCTGTGTTTTTCAAAATCAATCCCATTTAAAAAGTATTCTACAAAACCAATATCAAATCCATCTTTTGGGACTAAATACTGCATTGTTGCAACTACTGATGATTTTGCAGGGTGTTTAGAAACTCTACCAATACCAGCACCATCTTTAATAATTGCTAAATAATCTTGTTCTTGTTGAAAAAAAGAAATGTTCTTATTGAATCCTTTTGCACTAAAAAGAGGATATTCCCCTTCATCATCTTTAACTTTATTTAAAGAAATATTAGATGAGCCTTTTTTTAAAGCATCTTCTAACGCTCCGTATTTCCAACCATTCGGAAACTTAGAATTATCCATTATTAATTGTTCATTATCCATTATCAATTATCAATTGTTCATTATCCATTATTTTCCTCATTAAGTTGGCTTTCAATTACTTTTCTTAATTCTTCCTTATTAGGCAAGTAGAGTTGATATTTATTTACAAAAAGTTGAGAAGAAACATTGTGCATAGTATATTGTATTAGTAATTCATCTTTTTCTTTTGCCAAAACAATACCTATTGGTGGGTTATCGCCTTCGGTATTTTCTTCGTTCTCAAAATAACCCAAATACATATTCATTTGTCCTACATCTTCGTAGCCTGCTTCTTCACGTTTTAGGTCTATCAGCACAAAGCATTTAAGTATGCGGTGATAAAAAACTAAATCTACTGCGTATGGTCGATTTCCCACAGGAACACGGTATTGTCTGCCAATAAAAGCAAAACCTTTACCCAGTTCAAGCAAAAAATCTTTTAAATGCGTAATAATTTTATCTTCCAACTGTTTTTCGGAATACTGGTGTATTTCGGGTATTTTAAGAAAATCGAGGGTGTAAGGTTCTCTAATTATATCTTCCGGCTTTTGTATTGTTTGTCCTTTTTGCGATAGTTCTAAAATGCCTTCTTTATCTTTCGATGCTGCTAATCTTAAATATAATGATGATTTCTTTTGGCGGATAAGTTCACGTACCGACCATTTTTCATTAATGGATTGTTGTAAATAAAATCCTTTTTCAAGTTTATCATTTATTTTCAAAATTTCGACATAATGCGACCATCCTAAAAGGTGCGACAGTGTCGCACTTTTTGGAAATTCGGTATAGAACTGCCTCATCCTCTTAATATTACTCAAACTAAAACCTTTACCGTGTTGCAGTTTTAAATCTTTTGAGAGTTCTTTTAGCAATGCTGTTCCGTATTCGGCACGTTCTTTTCCTTTTTGTTCAAATTCAACAATATATTGTCCTATTTTCCAATAGGTATCTACCAAATGCGTATTAACAGCAATAGTCGCTTTTTCTTGTCCCTGAATATAAATTTCGGAAATATGCGATACTAAACCTTTATAATTTTTGTCGGTATTTGCTATTTTGTTTTTCATATCAAGCCTTTAATATTTTCTAAAATACTTGCACTTTCTTTATCTAAATCAGCCATATTTTTTAATATCTCAGATGGCTTTCTGAGTGGTGCTTCTTCGGGTGTATTGGGGTTTTTGGCAGAAAGGTCAAGCGTATTTTGGTCAAGGGCTGCAATATTTACAGTCCAAGAATTTTCACTTTCCCCTTCGGCTCCGCTCAGAGCAAGTTTTTGTAGTTGTACAAATTCGGCTAAATCTTTTTCTATTTGCTTTTTGGCTTCTTCAAATTTATTTTGAGCATAGCGTAAGAGAATTAAGCCCAAAACAGGGTCTTTATATTCTGCTACTGTCAATTTTGAGTTTGCACGCAAATTATCAGCAGCTCCCCACAATTCCGTCTCTAATCTTTTTATTTCTTCGTTTGTCATATTCAATATTTTACTCCGTCAGCCGCCTACTCGATTGTAAGCCGTAATTATTCCACTTCTTCCTTTTCATCTTCACTCGGTAAAGATATTTCTATTTTTTGTCCATGAATTTCATCATGACATTTGCTACACAATATCATAATATTTCCAATTTCAGATTTTCCTCCGTCTGCATATCTTGTTTTGTGGTGATATTCTGCTTCTTTATAATCTTTGAATTCAGCACTACATAATTCACAGTTCTGCTTTTCTGAAAAAATCGAAATCTTTTCTTCGTCTGATATTTGTCGTCTGTCGTCTAATTCATCTAATGGGTATTTGGATAAGAATTCTCTAATAAGAATGTCTCTGCGAAGCATAATTATTTTTTCAGACCAACCACCACGAACATTGTCATAAAATCGCTGATAATTAACATTAGAGTTTCTAAAATCTTCTGAGTAGACTTTGCTATGAAAACTTCTAATAAATTTATGTATTGTTTCTTCCTTTCCAATGAGTGAATGAGTTAATTTCAAATCTCTAATCATTGTGTAAACCGCAATAACCCAAGCATGTTTTTCTAAAAACTTATAATTCCCGGGATTTGTAGGAAAACACTTTTCTAAAAAATTTAATATATTTTTAGCATTTTTAAACTCTTTCGAATTTGCATCTAATTCTTTGTAATTATCAAAAAACGAGTATAGTTCATTTGACCCACATTGTTTTGCTCCAAATTTTTCGTAAAAAATAATTCTTGCTGTATCCGGAAATACACCATATCTATTTTTAGCAACTGCGGTTGATTTTTCAATAAAATTATGATTTGCTAAATTTCTCATCAGTTCCACAATGGTTCCAGGTTTCGCATTTAATCGTTCACCCAGACTTAATGGTTTCCCTCGTTGTAATCTGCTAAATATTAGCCTAACTCTTTCGTCATCGTAATCTTCCATTATGTGAAGATTTAGTTCATAATCAAGAAAATTCGATTTGTCTAGATCTCCAAGTGGTTTTTCTCCATTAAAAGTTTTTCCGTTCAAGTCTTTACCTGAAAACTTCTCACTTAATTTTAGTTGATTTTCATAGAATAGTGAAATGCAGGTTAATCTTTGTTGTCCATCAACAATGTAATATGCTTCTTCATCTGATTTAAAATTCATAAAAAAGATAGGCATTGGTTCACCTTTTAAAATGGTGTCAATCAAACATTGTTTGTCTTCTTTTGACCAAGCATCATTAGGTCTTTGATAATTATAGTCAACCTTATATTTATTTCGGTTGTTAATGTAATCTTGTATCTTCATTTTTTTCTCCTTTATGGCTTACAACATCCGTATAAACGGAAGCTCCGTTTATTTCTATTATGTGCAGATATACTCAGAAACCTATAAATCCATGTCATCCAATTGGTTATCAGTTTTATCAAATCCCTTGTTTGTAATATGAAAATAAATTTTTGTAATTTTAATATTTTCATGTCCTAATAAAATTGAATATATCTTAAAATTTATTTGCAAATGTAATAATTATTTATTTGATAAAAATTGTTTAGTTTTTTTGAACCACCAGAAATAATTTGACCTTTCTTAAAACTCATCATTTATTTTTTTGCAATGCTTTAGAATTCTTATCCCCTGATGTTAATCGCAACATATTATCAAAAATAATTCCCGTAGCTACTGCTGCATTTAAGGATTCTGCATTTCCGTATTTTGGAATTGATATTTTATTTTTTACTTTTTTAGTCAGATTATCACTTACTCCTGTGGATTCGTTTCCTATAATTATTGCAGTGGGTTTTTTAAATTTTAATGTGTGAATATTTTCTCCGTTTAATTCGGCATTGTAATAATTGTATTCATTGTTATTGTCAATAAATTCTCCAAGTTCTTGATAAATTATTTTAACACGAAAAATACTGCCCATTGTAGATTGGACTACTTTAGGATTATAAACATCTACACAATCGGGTGAACAAATTATTTGCTTGATATTGTACCAGTCGGCAATACGAATTATTGTTCCTAAATTTCCCGGATTTCGTATTGAATCAAGAAGTAAAA
>JAYEOP010000006.1:0-4368 GCA_034723125.1 Bacteroidota bacterium
TTACCATATTGTAGCTTTTACCGAGTTTTTCAGCAAGCCACTTTTGTTTAATTCCTTTTGCTTCTAATACTTCCTTAATTCTATTCATAATCATTTTAGAATTGAATTGACAAATTTAGAATAAATAGATCTTTTTTTCATTATCTAGTAGTGCGTTCTTTAATTAGCTTTACATGAAATTTATTATAGATTTTTTCTTTAGACAAGGCAAAATTCTTTAGCATAGTCGTAGCTACGGTAAATAATTTTAACGCAGTATAAAGGAAAAAGATAAATAAATTTGTAATGATAATTAGAGAACGCACTACTAGTTGTCTGTGTCGGTTCTTCTGTATGCCACACAACTACGTTATATCACGACAAATCCCCAAATCTGTTGTCATTTTTATATTTCAAATTCCGGTTTCTTAATCGGACTTTTAGCGTTATTTTCATTAGCATTTTTTTATAATTTTAATAATAATTATTCAACCAACAAATTTAACAATATTTTAAATAAATTGAATTAGATTTATAATCTTTTACAAATCTATAAAATGTAAAAGTTACAAAGGCATAAGGAGGATTCTAATGATTTAAAAAAAAGAAATTATCGCTATAGTCTCTATCCGTATCAGTCCGTAATTTAATTACTTCCAATTTATTCTGTGGCAGTCAAAACAAATCATCTGATTATTGTAATTCTTCCGTTTTTATTTCTCCATCCAACCAATTCATTGTAATACCAAAGAAGGTAAGCATAAGTTTCTACCTCAACCAAGTCATTTTTATAACATCCGTCCCAAGTATCATTTTTGGAATAGCCTCGGAAAATAATTTCACCCCACCGGTCAAATATTATGTAATAAAGGGTATCTACATACAAAGTAAACAACTGAAACACATCATTTAATCCATCACCGTTTGGTGTAAACGCAGAAGGGACTTGAACAACAGGTGGACAAATTTCTTTTATAAAAGTTGAATCTGAACTTACACATCCATTAACATCAAGATGAACAATATAAATACCTTCCTCATCAACTACAATATTTTTCGTAGTCTCTCCCGTAGGCTCCCATAAAAAATCTCCATTCATACTTACCTTTGGAGCAAGTGTTAAAGGTCCGTCATCAGGACAAAATATATATTCCGGTTTTAAGTCAACAAATGTAGTTGGGTCCAAAACAGTAAGATAACGTGTTTCGCTTTTGCCTTTACAACCATTAATATCAGTAACAATAGCAAAAAATTCCCCATCCTCGTTTACAGTTATCGACTGTGTTGATTGCCCTGTATTCCAATCATACACAATGTAATTTTGTTGTATTTTGAAAATAGCAAAACTATCATTACAAATTGTTACATTATTGTCTGGTAGTATTATTGGTTTAGGAAGTGGATATGCCGTTATATGAATGCTGTCGGAATTGATTGTACATCCATTACTGTCAGTAACTACTATCAAAAAAGCACCTACCTCCAATCCATTTATATCTTCCTTTTTACTATTATTATTCCAAATATATTGATAAGGTTTTATCCCACCAAATACTTCTACATCAATACTTCCGTTTTTATCACCCTTACATCCTTCATTAATCTTATTGTAATTGAGATAAAGCGAATCCGGTTCAATAATTTCAAAGGTATCATAATTCAAACAATTATTAGCTTGCTCAATAATCACGTTATAAGTTCCTGCTGATAAATTGTTTAAATAAGTTCCGGTTTTACCATTTGACCATGTTAGGATAAAAGATGGTATTCCTCCGCTAAGTGTCAAATTTATATATCCATTTTGTTGACCATGACAAAGAATGTTATTAACTTTTGATGAAATAAGTAACTCAGGTGGTTGCGTTATTCTTAGCGTATCTTCTATTTGACAAGCATTTGAATCTGTAACAGTAACATAATAAATTCCTGTATCAAGATTATTAATTTGCTGTGTTTGTTCGCCATTTGACCAATTATAAGAATAGGGAGTAGTTCCTCCTGAATTAATTACTGATGCACTACCATCGGCAAATTCAAAACAACTAACATCAGTTCCTTGCATGATGGTTTTAAGCTTATCAGGTTCAGTGATAATAAAAGTGTCAAATGCTTCACATCTTATGCTGTCAATAATTTTAATTGTGTAAGTACCTATATCTAATGAATCAATGTCTTGTGTATTTTTCCCATTTGACCAAAAATATTGGAAAGGATTTGTACCGCCACTTATACTTAGGTTTATATTTCCATTTTGATATCTATAACAACTAATATGATGAATATTAGAATGAATTTGCATTGTGTCAAGGTTTTCAAAAATTTCAAAAGTATCTTTCTGTGTACATCCATTTGAATCAGTTACTTGTAAAATATAAATACCTGCTTGAAGATTCTGAATATCTTCAGTTTTTTGTCCTGTTGACCAATTATATGAATATAGAAGTGATCCACCAATAACAGTAGTATTAATCCATCCATCATCAAGCCCTTTACAAACATTTTTTGTTGTTGCAAAAATCTGAATATCTGCAGGTTGTTCAATTATAAAAGTATCCTTTCGAAAACAACCATTTTTGTCCACAATCTGTACAGAGTATAAAGCTGATACTAGATTAAATATATCCTCATTATTTAAATTATTTGACCAAACAAACTGATAAGGTTTTGTTCCTCCGAAAACAGACAAATCAATACTTCCAGAGGAATCTCCAAAACATTTTACATGATTGAGCTGGCTTGTTATCATCAAAGAATCAGGTTGGTACACAGCAAAAGTATCCTTGTACTGGCATTGATTGGAATCTTTAATAAGTACAAAATAATTTCCTTCCTTCAGCCCTGAAATAGCAGATGTAGTATTTGAAGTATTCCATAAAAAAGTGTATGGAGAAATACCTCCTGATACTGAAATACTTATATGTCCATCTGAACTCCCATAACATGTTAAACTGTCTATTGTTCCTGAAGAAATTATAGGACTTGGTTCAAAAAGTTGAACAGAATCTTGATATAAACAGTTATTAGAATCAGTTACTGTAATTATATATTTCCCTGAAGGGACATTAGTAATATCCTTTGTTGTCTGTCCTGAAGACCAGCTATATAAATAGGGTGTTGTTCCACCGGAAAAAGATAATATTATTGAACCACTTGAATCATTAAAGCATTTAATATTTTGAGTATTAAAAATAATTTGACCGGCTAATGGCTGGGTAATTAAAAAGCTATCACTGTACTGACAAGAATTTGAATCGGTCACAACAACTTTGTAAATCCCAGGTACCAGGTTATTTCTTGTAGAACTCGTTGGACCATCAGACCAGTTAAACTGATATGGCAAAGTACCTCCTGATACAGTTAAGGTTATACTTCCATCATTGCCTCCATTACAACTTATATTTGTTGAATCATGAATAACAGATAACGGCAAAGGTTGAGTAATTAAAAAGCTATCACTATACTGACAAGAATTTGAATCAGTCAAAACAACTTTGTAAATTCCAGGTACCAGACTATCTCTTGTAGAACTCATTGGACCATCAGACCAGTTAAACTGATAAGGCAAGGTACCTCCCTGTGGAGAAAGAGAAATAATGCCCGAATTATCTCCATAACAATATATTGGTTTTATGCTATCTGTGAACATTAATAGTAATGGCTCACTTAGAAAAACAGAATCAAGTCTCTGACAATTATTACTATCTGTAACTGTTACTCCATACATTCCGCTTTGTAATCCTGATAAATTTGCAGTAGAGTCATTTGAAGTCCAATAATAATTATACGGAGTTGTGCCTCCTGATACAGTTAGAGTTATACTTCCATCATTGCCTCCATTACAACTTATATTTGTTGAATCATGAATAACAGATAACGGCAAAGGTTGAGTAATTAAAAAGCTATCACTATACTGACAAGAATTTGAATCAGTCAAAACAACTTTGTAAATTCCAGGTACCAGACTATCTCTTGTAGAACTCATTGGACCATCAGACCAGTTAAACTGATAAGGCAAGGTACCTCCCTGTGGAGAAAGAGAAATAATGCCCGAATTATCTCCATAACAATATATTGGTTTTATGCTATCTGTGAACATTAATAGTAATGGCTCACTTAGAAAAACAGAATCAAGTCTCTGACAATTATTACTATCTGTAACTGTTACTCCATACATTCCGCTTTGTAATCCTGATAAATTTGCAGTAGAGTCATTTGAAGTCCAATAATAATTATACGGAGTTGTGCCTCCTGATACAGTTAGAGTTATACTTCCATCATTACCTCCATTACAACTTATATTTGTTGAATCATGAATAACAGATAACGGCAAAGGTTGAGTAATTAAAAAGCTATCACTATACTGACAAGAATTTGAATCAGTCAAAACAA
>JAYEOP010000006.1:4468-22504 GCA_034723125.1 Bacteroidota bacterium
GTTATACTTCCATCATTACCTCCATTACAACTTATATTTGTTGAATCATGAATAACAGATAACGGCAAAGGTTGAGTAATTAAAAAGCTATCACTATACTGACAAGAATTTGAATCAGTCAAAACAACTATATAAATTCCAGGTACCAGACTATCTCTTGTAGAACTCGTTGGACCATCAGACCAGTTAAACTGATATGGCAAAGTACCACCCTGTGGAAAAAGGGTAATAGAACCTGAACTATCACCATTACAATTTATCTGATTTATACTGTCTGACAACATTAATAGTAATGGCTCACTTAGAAAAACAGAATCAAGTATCTGACAATTATTACTATCTGTAACTGTTACTCCATACATTCCGCTTTGTAATCCTGATGGATTTGCAGTGGAATCATTTGAAGACCAATTATAATTATATGGTGTTGTGCCTCCTGATACTGTTAGGGTTATACTTCCATCACTGCCTCCATTACAACTTATATTTGTTGAATCATGAACAATCGATAATGGCAAAGGTTGAGTAATTACAAAACTATCAATATAAGTACATCCGTTTGAATCTTGAATTTGGAGGATATAAATGCCTGTATCAATCCCCGTTAAATCCTGAGTCGAATCCGAAGTTGACCATAAATAAACAAATGGAGATTTATGTGTTGTAGAAGATATATTTATTTGAGCATCAGACATCCCCGCACAAGATACATGTTTTATTGAAAAAGAAATAGTATCATCAAAAATTTCGTAATAAATAACAATTGTATCTGTATCAGCAGGACATGAACCATTTCCTGTTGTTGTCAGAAATAAAGTAGAATAACCAATTGCCAATTCTAATGAATCAGGGTAATATATAGCATTCAGAGAATCCTGATGAGGAGAAAAAGTTCCGGCACCACCCCACCATGTTCCACCGGAAGCAGCAATTACATTTCCGTTAAGTTGTGCAAATGAATCACAAGAGGTAAGATTGTTGCCTGCTTGAGCTTCAATAGGAAGTGAAAATGCTGTAACTGTGACAGTATCATAGGTTGGCGGACAATCGGTAGTATCAAAAACAGTAACAATATATGTTCCCGTATCAACACTTATTGATTGAGATGTATCATTTGTACTCCAGTAATATCTGTATGGAGGTGTTCCTCCTCCACCATGTGCTGTAAGCGTAGCATTTGTACCTCCAAAACAAACCGTTGGGTCTTGAGGCAATATGCTTGCAGTTAATGTTGAATTTAAAAACACGCGTACCGTATCACAAGTTTCTAAAGTATCACATCCTCCTTCAGGCAAACCACACACTTGATAATCTATATAAGGTGGATATCCTACTTGCCCTACCACAACAACGCTATCACAAGCAATTGAACAATTTAAATAATTATTGTAATGACCAAAAGTATCAGGATAAATTGAATTCCAGCGAATTGTTGGAAGATAATAACCATAAGCTTGCAATATGCCTGTACATCCATCATTAATAGCAATATTAGCAGAAACACCGGGGTCAGGAAAAACATCAATTCTATACTGATTTTCATTAGCTCCCGGTTTACAGAAAGTAATAATATGCGGACCTACGCCTGAAAGACAAATTGAATCACCCACTGCTGTTTGTTGTCCACAATTAATTTGATAAAATAAGGCACCCGGAGGCTTTGCACCTGAATGTATGTTAAAAGATAATCCTGATGCTCCTGTTGGTAATATAACAATAAACTTTACACAACGATCAGGTGAGCTTGTTCCACAACAATTACCTAGCCTTGCTGTATCAGAACTAATCCAGCTATAGGTTGCCGGTGTTTGTAGGTTTACAATAAAAGTTGGAACATTTGGATCACATTGCCCTTCTACTACTAAAGGAAGCACAATGACTAGATGAAATAACAATATGAATAAAATACTATGTTTCATAAGTATTGCAAATTTATATATATCATTTCTAATAAAAGTTACTCAGAATATGAATAAAGGAAAAAATAGTTTTTTGTGAATTTTTTCTAACTTATTTTAATCCTCAGTGTAGTTAAAATTTGTAATATTCTCTTAATCTTTCTACAATAATAAAAACGGCAGGACATACTAATGTATTGTTTATGCTTTTGTTTAATATCTGATATTGCCTTTTATGATCTGTGTGAGGATACTCCCTGCAAGCTTTTGGTCGTGAATCATAAACGATACAAAGATTATCAGCTCCTAAAAAAGGACAGGGGCTTTCATTCAGTACATATTCTTTTTCATCATCAAGATGCAAGTATGTGTTAATAAATTCCTTTGTACTCATTTTTAATTTTTGTGATAAACGCTCAATATCCTTTTGATAAAAAGCAGGACTTGTCGTTTTACAACAGTTTGCACACTCAAGACAATCAATCTCTTCAAATGCCTCATCATGAAAACGTTTTGTAATATCATCAAGATTATTTGGTTTTTTGCGTTTCAGCTTCTTTAGAAAAGATTTATTATCCTGAAATTTATTTTTTGCTTTTTTTTCAAAGGCTACAATATCCATCTTCTTTTTACACTTCTATTTTATCCTTTCGCAATAAGCCTTTTGTTCGGTTATAAAAAGTGAAAATTCCTAAAAGTATTATTATTTCTCCAAGCCAAAAGATCCACCAAATAAATTCATTTGGAAAATATTTTAAAGACATAGTCATTAAAGCATCTTTGGAATCGGGTTGAAATATTTCAGATAAATTATATTTTGATAAAACAAAAGAAGCATAATCCCTAACAAATGATAAAATAACAACAAGAGAACCAAGTGTTAACAACATCCAATCCAATGCTTTTATTTTTACTCTTTCAAATTCAATATTAAAAAAGAGAATTAGCACAGCAAAAAATATCATTGTTAAGGACAAAAGAACAGGAGCGATTACAGGACCTACCCAAGGTATTGGAATAAGAAATAAAATATCCCATGTTAAAAAACTTTCAGGCCAATTGAGTAGAAGCTTTAAAAAAACGTAATAAAAAATATCCCAAACAGCAAAAGATAAAAGAAAATATGCAAAGCGTTCCGTGAACTTTTTAGCAACTAAAACGCTGATAGAAATTAGCATTAATATTGTTGCAAACTCTCGCCCTATTTCAACAATGGCAATATTATTTTCAATTGGCATTAAAGGAAATGAAAAGCCATTGGGATAATATAATTCTCGCAAATAAACAACAATAGCAGTTTCTAAGTAAGCCATCGTAATAGCAAATATTGTTACCCAAAATATTTTGTTAAGAACATCCTTTTTAAAATTCATAAATAATCTTATTTAGTGAAGCAATAATGATTTTACCAAAACATGATAAGCGGAGCGAAACAAAGCGAAGCGTAGTGTAGCTGAGCGCAGAAAAAGCACATGTGTAGCTGAGCGAAGAAAAAGCACATGTATAGCTGAGCGAAGCAAAAGCACATGTGTAGCTGAGCGAAGCAAAAGCACATGTGTAGCTGAGCGAAGCCTAGTGTAGCTGAGCGAAGCCGAAGCTATAGGGCAATTTCTTTTATAACCTTAACCAAATCATCCGACCTAAAAGGTTTAGAAAGATATTCATCCATTCCTGCATCAAAACATTTTTCCTTTTCGCCTTCTATAGCTTTAGCTGTAACACCAATAATTTTTATTCCATCAATAATTCCTTTTTCTCTTTCTATTTCTCTGATTTTCTCACTTGCCTGAAATCCATTCATTAAAGGCATGTCAATATCCATTAATATGAGATCATACTTATTACTTTTATATTTTTGAATTGCTTCAATTCCATCTTCAGCAGTATCTGATTTGTATCCAAGTCTTTTTAATACAATTATTAAAAAACGTGAATTCATAAAATCATCTTCTACTACTAAAACATTCAATTGTTTAGACTCCGTTGTCATAATATTATTACAATTAATAAGATAGAATTATATTAAACTCAAAATCAAAATTACATTAATATTCTGATTATCCGTTATTAAATATCAATTTACAATAATTTTTTTTAACACTTTTTTTTTGCCAATAAATATTTGAAAATAAATAATACCGGGGTTCACATCTTTAAGGTCTATAAATATTTCTTTAGGACACAACCTATTAAGATTCACTTTTAAATCAGATATTTTTTTCAAGTTGTTATCAAAAATTTTAATCTTTACTCTCTTGTTAATACTTTTATCAAAAACAATTTTTACATTATCATTTGCAGGATTTGGATAAATCTTGATTAATGTATCATCAATGTAATAGCTACTATTCTTAGAATTAGAAATATCATTCACCCATTGCCAAAAATATATTCCGAATACTTTGTTTTTAATAACTGCTGATTTTTCACTTGAAAAAATTATATTTTTATTATCAGTAAAACACACAGCCTCTGCTTGACAACCTAAAAGTCCGTTTAGGTCAATTCTTCTTTTATTCCCCGAAAAAAAATCATTTTTTTTATAATCAAATAATAGCCAAATAAAAGGATTATAATTTTTGTAACCGAGCAGCACAACTTGTGAAGAATCCTCAAAAATATCTGCTGCTGTAATCAATCCATCCACATTAAAAGAATCTATTAAATTGGCTTCAAATATTCCTGTATCCGTTGGTAATGTATATAATTTGGTTTTATTGTTTGCCCAATTTTTTGAAAATAAATACAAACTATCGTTAAAACAGAAAAAAGCTTCACAATCGAAATTATGATTATTAATTCCTGTATTGCTTCCCTCTTTATCAGGATAAGAAAAAGAAATGCTTTTAGCAAAAACCGAATCATGATTATTTACTTCCGATTTAGAGATTTTATAAATTATTAAATCATCACGATTACCACTATTGTTACCAAAATCACCAATAAAAATATTATTGGAATCCTGAGTAATATCTTCCCAGTCAATATTTGATGCATTTAATAATTTTACCGTTTTTAAAATCAAAGCTGAAATTGTGTCAAAAGCATAAATTTCAGCTTTTCCGCCACCATCATTATGAGTCCAGAACATTCCGTTAAATAAAATTAAACCTGAATTTTCTATCAGTTTCTCAGGTAGTGAAGATATTATTTCCCGTGCTTTATAATTTGTTTTATCATAAACACAAGAGCCATCATTTTGTGTTGCATAAGGATTGTAATTATTTGCTCTCGAATCTGTACAACCACTAATTTGTGCTTTTGTTACTATGCTTGAAAAAAGTAAAAACAGCGTTAGAAAAAGTATCAAAAAAGATGTGTTATCAATTCTCTTAAAAAAAACTTTAAACTTTTTTGTACTTTTCATTTCAAATAAAAAAAATGTTATTTTTCATTAATCAATTTCATACCAAGATTTTTAAAAACAAAAGTCCAAATATCGGTATATTCATCAATAATTTGCTCTGTTGGTTTTCCTGAACCGTGTCCTGCTTTTTCTTCAATTCGGATAATTACAGGGTTTTCACCTGTTTGCTTTTCTTGTAAAGTTGCAATAAATTTAAACGAATGAGCAGGGACAACTCTATCATCATGGTCGGCAGTAGTAACAAGAGTTGCAGGATATTTCACATCTTTACGAATATTGTGCAAAGGAGAATAAGCATACAAATAACGAAACTGAGTAGAATCATCGCTACTTCCATACTCTTCTGCCCAATGATGTCCTATTGTAAACTTATGAAATTTTAGCATATCCATAACGCCAACAGCAGGAAGAGCAACTTTAAAAAGCTCGGGACGCTGTGTTATACATGCACCAACGAGTAATCCGCCATTTGAACCACCACGAATAGCTAATTTTTCTGAAGATGTATATTTCTTTTCTATCAGATATTCGGCAGCACTAATAAAATCATCAAAAACATTTTGCTTTTTCAATGTCATTCCCGCTTTATGCCATGCTTCACCATACTCTCCTCCACCTCTGATATTTGCAAGAACATAAATTCCACCATTTTCTAAAAACACAAGGTTTGTAAGACTAAAAGAAGGTGTTAAACTAATGTTAAATCCTCCGTATCCATAAAGTAAAACAGGATTATTCCCATCTAATTTTATTCCTTTTTTATGTGTAATAAACATTGGTACTTTTGTTCCGTCTTTACTTTCGTAAAAAATTTGTTCGGTTTTATAATCGCTTAAGTCAGCCTTTATTTCTGACTCACGATACACTTCCGAAATATTATTTTTGACATCATACTTAAATATCGTTGATGGATAAGTAAAAGAAGTAAAGGAATAAAACACAATAGAATCTTCTTTTTTTCCGCTTATGCCTGACATTGATCCAGGTCCAGGAAGTTTTAATCCACCTAAAAACTTGCCTGATAAATCAAAAATAAATGCTTTGCTTACAACGTCCACCATATATTCGGCTATAAGTTTGCCCCCAACAAAACTTACGCTTTGAAGTGTTTCCTTTTCAGGAATTATTTCTCGCCAATTTTCCTTTTCAGGATTATTAGTATTTACAGAAATAACTTTAAAATTATCTGCTCCGTTATTTGTTTTAATAAAAATAGAATCTCCTTGACTGCCAATAATATTATATTCGTAATCAAATGATTCATCAATAGCTCTAAAGTTTCTGTCTCCCTTTTCAACATTTTTAAAATATACAGAATGACCACTTGTTGACTCATACCCAAAGAGAAATAAAAATTTCTCATCTTCAGATACACCAGCAGAAAAGCTTCTGTCGGGATGAGAAGGGTCGGAATAAATAAGTTTATCACTTTCTTGTTTTGTTCCAATTATGTGGTAATAAACTTTGTGATTTTGATTTTTTGCTGACAATTCTTTTCCTTCTACGGGTTTATCAAATCGGCTGTAAAAAAAACCGTTTTTGTACCATGAAATACCTGAGAATTTAACCCATTTGATATGGTCGGAAAGCATCTTTTTAGATTCAACTTCTTTAACAAAAAACTCATTCCAATCAGAACCACTTCTGGAAATTCCATAAGCGAAATATTTACCGCAATTTGAAACCGAGTATGTTGAAAGTGCTATGCTACCATCGTCAGATAACTTATTTGGGTCAAGAAAAACCTCGGCTTTACCTTCAAGTCCTTTTTGAATATACAACACAGACTGAGGTTGCAATCCATCATTTTTGAAAAAGAAATAGTTTTCTCCTTCCCTTGAAGGAAGTCCGTATTTTGGATAATTCCATAATTCTGTAAGTCTGTCTTTTATTTTTTTACGATTGGTGATAGTATCAAAATAGGCATTAGTAACTTTATTTTGTTCCTTTACCCATTGTTCAACTTCGGTAGCAGTATCATTTTCAAGCCATGCGTAAGGGTCTTTTACTTCAATTCCAAAATAATTATCAATTTGTTCAATTTTTTTCGTCTCTGGATAAATCATTTTTTCATCTGGCTTTTTATTTTTACAGGAAAACAATATAAGAATAACTAATAATACACTTAATTTTTTCATAATTTATTATTTAATTTTTTTCAAAAGTAAAAATAATTTTTGTTATAATACAATTTTTTGCTTTATGTTACATAGTGCCTCTAAGAAAACTATCAAATTTTATGATTTCTAAAATTTTTGACCTGCCTTTGCCGTCAGGCAAGTGAGATTTTTATTTTTTGAGACGAGGCGATGCCTTAGCATCAGTGAGTTGAGAAAGATAAAAATATCGCAAAAAGATAGGAATCTAATTTTGCAGAGTTTTCTTAGAGACACTAATTAAAAGTAATTTTAATTCATAGGAAAATCTCGTAAAAATTAATTTTACAAATTATAGGATAATAATTTCTGCAAGTTTAAGCTATGAAAATTAAAAAATAGATAAAATACAATACATTTATTTTCAACGCATTATGTTTCATTGTTTTTTTTAGGGAAACATACGGATAAACATTTAATTTAAAATAAATTGTATCCCTTGTTTATAAAAGTTTGTCAAATCAGCAAACATAATTGGGAACAACAGTCTCATTTGTAAATCAAGCTCTTATTATTTTTTCATTAAAACACATTTAGTTTATTATTATTTGTTGTACCTTTACAGCTTTATTGTTTTTTGTAACTATTTAAGATTTGAAAATGGAAAATACAAATAGAATAAACTCAAAATATTTTTACATAATACTATTCATATTTATTAGCTTTTCAACATTCAGTCAGGTAACAGTTTTTACTGAAACCTTTGAAAATAACGGACAAATGCCCACAGGCTGGACGCAAGAATATGTTCACGACACACTTAATTGGTCATTTACAAGTGGTGGTAATAGTAACCATCCTTCTTCAGCCAACAATGGGACTTACAATGCATTACTCTATTATGGAGGGATTTACAGAAAAACAAAACTAATTACACCTGCAATAAATCTTACTTATTATTCAAATGTTCAATTAAAATTTTATCATACACAAGAAAATTATTCAGGTGATCAGGATTATCTCAGAGTTTTTTACAAAACATCTGCTACAGGCTCATGGACTCAATTACAATATTATAATACAAATGTTTCTACATGGACTCAAAGGACAATAAATTTACCAAATACAAGTACAACAACATACTACATTGCATTTGAAGGAGATGCAAGATATGGATATGGTGTTTGCGTTGATGATGTAGAAATAAGTGGTAATGTTGCAAATGGATTGGACATAAAACTCGCCTCAATTGCTTCACCCCTAATTTGGAATGCAGGAAATAATACCTTGAAAGTTAATTACAGGAATGTGCGTTCCGATACAATTAACAATGCTGATTTTGGATATAAAATTGATAACAACACAGCAGTTCACGACACTAATGTTACTATATCCGGAGGATTATTGCCTGATGAAATAAAAACTCATACCTTTTCAAATACAATAAATATTTCTCAAGGAAATCATTTTATAAAAGTTTGGTCAACAAAACCTAACAGGACACAACCTGATGATGATACGTCAAATGACACACTTACATTAAGTTTTAGAACAGGTATTCAGGATACTTTTTATATTGATTCGGCAGGAAATGGAGACTACACTACTTTTGCCGCAGCAGTTGCCGACTTAAATTATGGAGTTACAGGTCCAACGGTTTTTATTGTTAGTGCCGGAACATATTCAGAAAGGATAATTATTGGAGAAATCCCCGGAGCGGATTCAAGCAACACAATAATTTTTAAAGGTGTTGACAAAGATAGTGTTACTCTTACTTATCAAGGTTTATCGGGAGGAAACAGAGCAACTGTTAACTTTAAAGGTTGTGATTATATCACTTTTAAAGACATGAAAATACATAACACTGGTACAACTTATGGCGTTTGTGTGCTTTTTAGAAATGAATCCGACCATAATACTTTTTCAAATTGCGAGCTAAAAGTTAGTACTACTTCTACAAGCCAATGGCAACAAGTTATACTTGCCTCATCTACCGAAAACTCAGTTGGTGCAATTGGCAATAATGCCAACTATATGCATTTTGAAAACTGTGATATTATCGGAGGATATTATGGTGCAAGATTGGAAGGGTCAAATACAGCATCAATGTGTATTGGAAACACTTTTTCAGGATGTTCGTTTCAACAGCAATATTATTATGGAATTTACAGCAAATACCAAAAAGATTTACATATTCTTAATAACTCTCTAATAAATTTTAGAGGTTATTATGCCTATGGAATACTAAGCTATTATAACACTGCTTCTATTTTTGACGGTAATAATATTCAGCCGGGACGATATGGGATTTATCTTTATCGTGAAAATAATTTTTATACATCAAATTCAACAATTATATCAAATAATATGATAAGTAATTTTAAAAGTTCAACTTATCAAACAGGTATTTATGGATATTATTATTGTTATAATTTAAAAATATTACACAACAGCATTTGGGTTAACGGAAGTGTATATTCTTATGGCTATGCTGCCATTCGTTTGTGGTACTATCCAAAATACTCAATTATAAAAAACAACATCCTTAGTAGCACATACAACACAATGCTTTTGTCATTGTATTATGCCTCTGATGTTACAATTGATTACAATGATTATTTTTACGACACCATCAGCACAAACAAGTTTTACAACAATTCTTATTATTCAAATTTCAGTGCTTTTAAAAATTCTTCATCATACATAGTTACACCTCATGACCAACATTCTTTTGATAATTTTGATCCTAAATTTATTTCACAAAGCAACCTTCATCTTGACACCCTAAATACACCAAGTTTAATGGCTCCATATTGTGGTGTTGCTATTGACTACGATAAAGACCTTAGAGATTCAACAATTGGATGTAACCTTGGTGCAGATGAAATAAATCATCCTAGTATTGATCTTGATATTATTAGCATCGATACTCCGATTGTTCTTTCGATAGGTACAAATAATGTTGATATTACTTTAAGAAATATGGGAACAGATTCCATACTACCACAGAAAATATATGTTTCCTATTCTATTGCTAATAATTCATGGGTTAATGACTCAATAACAATAACTTCAAAGCTTCCACCTTTTGACACATTGCACTTTAGCTTTTCTACTCCTTTTACAATTTCAAACATAGGAACTTATAATTTGTGTACAAGAATTTACCCTCAAATTTTAAATGATTATGATAATTCAGATTCATTTTGTGTTTCAAAATGCGTAGGATTATCAGGGACTTTTTATATTGATAATTCAGGAAACGGAGACTATACAACTTTTGGTGCAGCTATTACTGCACTCAATTCCTGTGGTATTTCAGGAGCTGTAAAATTTATTGTAAAAGCAGGAACATATATCGAAAAAATTGAACTGACTGGAATACCTGGGGCAAGTGGAACCAACACAATAATATTTTCAGGAGTTGATAAAGATAGTGTTAATATTTTTCATGCAGGAAGTTCTTTGAGTCGTGCAGTTATTGTTCTTGATGGCACCGACCATGTTACTTTTGAAAACATGAAGATTCAAGCCATTGGAACTTACTATTGTACAGCAGTTCACATGAGAGGAGGGGCTGATTCAAATACTTTTTCTAATTGCTATATCAAAGTACCAACCACAGGAAGTTATACCAACAATGCAATTTTGGCTTCATCATCCGAATCAACTTATTACGGATACGGAAATACTGCAAATTACAATTTATTTGAAAACAATATTATCACAGGAGGATATTTTGGTGCTTGCATGAACGGAAGTGATAAAAGCAATTTATGTTATGGAAATAAATTTATTGGAAATACTTTCCAAACTCAATATTACTATGGAGCCCGCTTTTATTATCAAGGAAACACCGTTTTTAAAAACAATAAAATCCTTAATACAGTAATGCCCTATGGATATGGATTATACTTTTATTATTCAACAAATTCTACAATAGAAGGTAACATTCTTCACCCTGGCAGATATGCAATATATTTAAACAGAGAAAATTATCAGTTTTCACAAAATTCTACAAGGATTATTAATAATATGATTAGTGATTTCTCTGACCAAAGCTATCAAATAGGCATTTATACTTACTACTCCAACAAATTAAAAATTTATCATAACAGCATTTTAACAGATGGTAATATTTCATCAGCATCATACGCAAATATTCGATTATTAACACATTGTGATTCTTCAATTATAAAAAATAATATTTTAGCAAATACAACTAATAGTTATCTTCTATCACTCTCTTATTCAGTAGGAACAGAAATTGATTTTAATAATTATTATTATCCGAATAATACTCAATATGCATTTTACAATCATGCTTATTACAGTAATCTTAATGCATTTAAAAATTCATCTTATTATATTAAAACACCTCACGATACTAATTCTTTTGATAATGTATATCCCGGATTTTTATCTTCATCCGACCTCCACATACACGATACTGTTGGCGGTATTGGTGGTGATACATTAAATGTAGTTTTTGATGCAGATGGTGATTTAAGATGTTTAATTTATCCGACAATTGGTGCTGATGAAAAAGGAATTGAAGCAAAATTTACTATAAATGATACTATTCAATGCTTTACCTCTAATAATTTTATTTTTACTAACAATTCAATAACCGGCTCTGATTCCGTAACATACCTTTGGAACTTTGGAGATAATAATCAATCAACTTTAATAAATCCTGCCCACTCCTATTCCGTTGCCGATACTTACCAAATAAAATTAGTAGCAACACCTATCAACGGTTGCTCTGATTCAATAACAAAATCAATAGTTGTGTTACATTCTCCAACTGCAAGTTTTACAATAAACGACAGTTCACAATGCCTAACAGCAAACAACTTTGTTTTTACCAACACTTCATCTATTGGCACAGGAAACATAAGCTATTCATGGGCTTTTGGCGATGGATATTCAGCCAGCCTTACAAGTCCTTCCCATAACTATAATTCCAGTGATACTTTTAATGTTCAGTTAGTTGTAACATCAAATCTTAGTTGTGCTGATACGGCAACAAAAAATGCCTATGTTCATCCTAAACCCGATGCAGATTTTAGTATCAATGATAACTCACAATGCATAGTAACAAATAATTTTAATTTTACAAATCAAACAACAATCAACTCAGGAAACATATCCTATTTATGGAAATTTGGTGATGGAGATACATCAACACTTACTGACCCTTCACACACTTATGCAAATTACAACTCATATTATGTAACTTTAATTGCCACATCAGGCTTAAGTTGTACAGATTCAATCATTAAACAAGCAGATGTGAACCCAATGCCTGTTGCAGATTTTTCAATAAACGACAGTACACAATGCCTTAATGCAAATAATTTTGTTTACACAAATAATTCAACAATTTCATCAGGTTACTTAGCATATTCATGGCAATTTGGAGATGGCAATTCTTCAAACTCTATCAACCCTTCACATTCTTTTGCGACCGCTGATACATATAATGTTAAGCTAATTGCTATTTCTGCAAAAAATTGCAAAGATTCAATTACAAAAAACTCTTATGTTTTTCCAAAACCTAATCCAAATTTCACAATAAATGATTCAACACAATGCCTTTCTTCAAACAATTTTATTTTTACAAATACTACGAATGTTAACAACGGAGCTTTAACATATCTCTGGAATTTTGGAGATGGAAATAACTCCACATCAACAAATGCTGTTCATTCTTATAATTTTGAAGATACATTTACTGTAAAACTTATTGCAACAACAAGCCACAGTTGCATGGATTCAATAACAAAAAATGTTGAGGTTTTTCCTACACCTATTGCTGATTTTTCAATCAACGATACTTTGCAATGCCTCCTTGGAAATAGCTTTTCCTTTACCAATTCATCAAGCATTAGTTCAGGAAGCTTAACTTACTACTGGAATTTTGGTGATGGAAATAATTCGACTTCTCAAAACCCGACACATTCTTACATTTCAGCCAACACTTACAACGTTAAGCTTGTAATAAATTCAGGAAATTCATGTGCTGATTCGATTATTAAAAAAATATATGTTGTGTCAAGTCCCAATAGCGGTTTTACTGTAAACGATACTGCTCAATGTTTTGTCGGAAATAATTTTATTTTTACCAACACAACAACAAATATTGATACAAACAATTCCTACTATTTATGGAGTTTTGGAGATGGAACAACTTCTTCCTCTAAAAACCCTACTCACACTTATCCGATAGAAGGAAATTATCAGGTTAAGCTCAAAGCACTTGCAGGAAGTTGTAGCGATTCGGTTATGCAAAACATTTATGTTTATCCATCGCCAACAGTACAATTTTCTTTAAACGATTCAATACAATGTTTGAGTAATAATTATTTTGCTTTTACAAATAATACATCAATAAATTCAGGAACTTTATCCTTCACTTGGCAATTTGGTGACAGCAATAATTCAAGCCTTCCAAACCCAACACATTCTTATTCTTACAGCGACACTTTTGATGTTAAATTAATTTCTACCTCTAACAAAGGATGTTCAGATTCGTTCTCAGCTTCAACTTATGTTTTACAGGGTCCTATTGCCAATTTTTCAATTAACGACAGCAACCAATGCCTCAGTGGAAATAGCTTTGTTTTTACAAATAATTCAGTAAACAACACATCTTCAACAGTAACTTATCACTGGAATTTTGGTGATGGAAGCTCCTCTACCGGCAAAAATGCTTCACATTCATATTTATCAAGTGGAAGTTACAATATAGAACTTACAATTAATTCAGCAGGATGTAATGATTCCATTATCAAAACAGTTGTTGTAAATCCATCACCATTTACAAATTATGTAGTAAACGACAGCAATCAATGCCTTGGAAATAATAGTTTTGTTTTTTCAAATTATTCAAATATTTCTTCAGGAAACATTTCGTATAAATGGTATTTCGGTGACGGAAACAGTTCAACCACAAAACATCCTTCACACAGCTATTCCACCGATGATACTTTTAGTGTAAAGCTTGTTTCCGTTTCAAATCGTGGATGTAAGGATTCAATGTCAATAACTACTTATGTTTTCCCTAATCCGCTAAGTAATTTCAGCATCAGCGATTCCGTTCAATGTTTTTCAAACAATTCTTTTGTTTTCACAAATAGTAGCTCAATAAATTCAGGCTCATTGTCATATCTTTGGAATTTTGGTGATGGAAATTCTTCATCTTCTCAAAGCCCAAGCCATTCATACCTAACTACTGATACCTTTACAGTAAGTTTAAAAAGCAGTTCAAATCTCGGATGCTCTGATTCCATTGAAAAAGCTGTTTACATTGTGTCAAGTCCAATCGTTAACTTTTCAATCAACGACAGTTCTCAATGCAAAGTAGGGAACTCCTTTTCATTTACAAACACTTCAAATGTTACAGGTTTATCAGGAAATTATACATGGTATTTTGGAGACGCTACAAGTAGCTCGCTTGAAAATCCAACTCATCAATATGCAACAGCAGGAACTTATAATGTGAAATTAATAATAAATCCATCCTCAAATTGCATTGATTCAATTACAAAAAATATTTATGTTTACTCATCTCCTACAACATATTTTTCTGTAAACGATAGCAACCAATGTTTAAACAACAATAATTTTATCTTTACAAACAATTCAACAATCGACTCAGGGACTCTTAATTATTCATGGGATTTTGATGACGGAAATACTTCATCGGCAAAAGATCCAAGTCATATATTTGCAAGCTCAAACAGCTTTGATGTTGAATTGATTACAACTTCAAATAACGGATGTTCAGATACTTTTTCCATGACAAATATTGTAAATCCAAATCCTGATGCAGGATTTTCAATTTCAAATAATACTCAATGTCTTGGAGTTAATAATTTTATTTTAACAAATTCTACAACAATCCCTAACGGAACATTTACAAATTTCTGGAACTTTGGAGATGGGAACAATTCAAGTTTATCAAATCCAAATTATTCTTATCAGTATTCTGATACTTTTGATATTAAACTCATAACAATTTCCAATAATGGCTGTAAAGATTCCATAACAAAATCAGTTTATGTAAATCCAAAACCAACTGCGAATTTTAGCATCAACGATAGTATTCAATGCTTTGGTGGAAATTATTTTGTTTTTACAAACAACTCATCTTCACTTTTCGGAATACAATCCAAAATGTGGAATCTCGGAGACGGTTACCTTTCAACAATGGATAATCCAACACACAGCTATGCTTCAACAGACACATTTGAAGTAAGCATAATGATTACTTCTACTCAAGGCTGTAAAGACACTCTTTCTAAAAACATTGTTGTCCTTCCATCACCTACTGCTAATTTTTCAATCACTAACAATTCTCAATGTTTGACAAACAATAGTTTTACTTTTACAAACACCTCATTTATTCCCGACACACCTGCACAATATATCTGGCATTTTGGAGATGGAGACAGCTCAATTGTGAAAAATCCAACACATAGCTTTGCAACAAACGATACTTTTGAAGTAACACTTTTTACCACTTCTGCTCAAGGATGTGTTGATTCAATTTCCAAAAATGTATTTGTTCAACCAAAACCTGTGGCGGATTTCAGCATTGCTGATTCAAGTCAATGCCTGTTTGGAAACAATTTTAGTTTTACTAATAATTCAACAATAAGTTCACAAACCACAATGACCTATCAATGGGATTTTGATGACGGAAATATTTTGAATTCTAATGCAACAACAGTTTCTCATTCTTATGCTAATGATAATATTTATTTGGTAAAACTTATTGCCACTTCAAATTTCAATTGTACAGATTCTGTTTCTAAAAATGTTTACCTTAGAGCAATGCCTGAAGCAAACTTTTTTGTAAATGACACCTTACAATGTTTTACAGGGAACAATTTTGTTTTTTCAAATACAACAAATATTAATACAGGAACTTATTCCAGCTACTGGGAGTTTGGAGATGGAAGTACTTCATCACTAAAAAATCCATCATATTCTTATCAAACTGTTCTGGGTAAAGCAACAGTAAAGCTTTATGTAAGTTCGAATTACGGATGTGAAGATTCATTCTTTTCCGATATAAAACTTAATCCCTCTCCTTATGCAGACTTTTCAATAAATGACACAACCCAATGTTTAAACGGAAATAAATTTGTTTATACAAACCTCACAAGCATTCCTTATGGCTCTCTTGTTACAAAATGGTACTTTGGTGACGGCACAACATCTTATAAGAAAAACCCTGAACGAATTTACAATGCTCCACATTCATTCTTAGTTTCACTTGCGGTAACATCTTATGAAGGATGCAAAGATTCAATTGCAAAAATAGTTACAGTTTATCCAAAACCTAATCCTGAATTTGACATCAATGATAAAGCTCAATGTCTTAACAACAATGATTTTAAGTTTACTAACAGGTCGACTCTTTTATCAGGTACCATGACATATTTATGGGATTTAGGAGATGGAAGCAAAACTACTGTTTACAGCCCATCTAATACTTATTCAAACTATTCAACTTACAAAATTAAGCTATTCGCAACTTCAAATCAAGGATGCTTTGATTCAATATCAAAAAATATTATTATTCGTCCAAATCCTAAAGCAAAATTTACAATAAATGATAACTCTCAATGTTTTGGTTCCGATACTTTTAAATTTGTTACAACATCAACTATTGATGTCGGTTACATGACATATTTTTGGCGTTTTGGCGATGGTTCACACTCTACTGATTCTGCCACCTCACATTCATATTCACAAACAGGAAATTATAACGTAACACTTATTGCTTCTTCTGAGCATTACTGTAAAGATTCAATAGTGAAACAAGCCTTTGTAAGACCTATACCTCATGCAAACTTTTTTATGAATGATACATCACAATGCCTTAATGAAAATTATTTTAAACTTACTGATATTTCATGGATAGACTACGGCTCAATGTTTTACAAATATTATTTTGGTGATGGAAATAATTCAAATTTTAAAAACCCTGATAACATCTATCAACAAGCGGGAAATTATAACATTAAACTAAAATTAAATTCAAATTATGGCTGTAAAGACTCAATAATCAAGATTGCTTATGTGCTACAAAGTCCCATTGTAAACCTTGGTGCTGATACAACAATTGACCTTAAAGAAAGTATAGTATTGGATGCAGGTTCAGGATATTCTTCATACTTATGGAATGATAATTCAACTTCACAAACAAAATCAATAAACGGAAATAATGAAGGATTGGGAAATCATTTCTTTAGCGTTTATGTTATTGCAAACAACGGATGTACAGATAGTGACACAATTATTATTACTGTAAAAGACAAAAGTGGAATAAATGAAAATGAGAACAAAATTACCATTAAAATATATCCTAATCCGGCAAGAGATTTTATAAACTTTGAAATCCTTAACAACTCAGGAAATCAATTTATTATTACACTAACATCAATGAACGGCAAAACAGTTTTTAATAAAATTTATGCTAAGAACATAAAAGTCATGAATGAAAAAATAAATATCTCAGAATTTGCAAAAGGTATTTACATTCTTAAAATTCAAAGCAACAATTCGATTGAAACTGAAAGGATAATGATTTATTGATAGCTTTCGTAACAATTTGTTATCAAATAAATAATTATTACATTTGCAAATAGATTTAAGGGGG
>JAYEOP010000007.1:0-5005 GCA_034723125.1 Bacteroidota bacterium
GATTCTGTTATTGAAAAAGAAATGGTTAAATATACAGAAGAAAGTTACTCTGGAAATGATATTACAGATAAATGGAAATTTAAATAGAAGAATAAAATGGCAACATTATCATTTGAATTAGTAAAACTAAAATTTACATCCCCCTTACATCTTAGCAGAGGGCAAACGGATTTTTATGATAAATCGGAAACAATAATTCATTCCGATACTATAAAATCTGCATTATTTAGCTGTGCTAAAGTATTGTTTCAAGAAAGTATTACTAAGGATTTCCTTGAATCCTTTTTAATTAGTTCTGCTTTTCCTTTTAATGAGGATGATTACTTTTTCCCAAAACCAATCTCAGATATCCCCCTTAGAATAAATGATATTAAAGGAAAAGCAAAAGAAAACAAAAAGCTTAAAAAACTTGACTTTCTAAATAAATATTTTTTCGAGAAGACAATTAATGCTGATGAGTTTTTTGATGTTTCAAAAAATAATTTTTCCAAGAATGGAAAGTTTCTTGTGAAAGAAAATCAGCAAGTAAATATTTTTGAATCAGAAGTACAGCAAAGATTGGTTATGCCAAAAGGTGAAGAAGATAATCCCACACCTTATTATGTTGACAGATTATTTTTTAGAAATAATACAGGATTGTATTTTTTACTAAAAGCTAACGATAATAAAATAAGAAATGTAATTATTGATTCATTAGAATTATTATCGCAACAAGGCATAGGTACAGATCGTAATGTAGGAAACGGGCAATTTGATTTTGAATTAGTAAAAGATTTTAAAATAAATGTACCGGATAAAAGCAATAGTCAAATGACACTCTCCTTATTTTTACCTCAAAATCATGAAATAAGTGATGATACTCTAAAAAATAGCAGGTATCAATTATTAAAAAGGGGAGGTTATATTAGTAGTCCTGAAAATATGGATATTTTAACATTCCGTAAAAAATCAGTTTATATGTTTAAGGAAGCTTCAGTTTTTCCATTAAAAAAATTACAAGGGAAAATTCTTGATTTAAAACCTGATAATGTTCAAGGCCTTAATCACGAAATTTGGCGTGATGGTAAAGCTATTTTTATTCCATTAAAAATCATTAGTAATGACAAAAGTTAAAATAAAAACTTTAACTCCTGTTCATATTGGTAGTGGAGTTGATTTACAAAGTAATATTGAGTATTTATTTATAAATGACAAAATAGGTGTTATTGACGATAAAAAAGTACTGCAAGTAATTGGTGAAGAAAATATTAACAGGTGGGTTTCAATTATTAACAGCAAAGATAACTTGCTTGATTATTTAAGAAAAAGGAAAAATGATATTAAATTATCAGATGTTGCTTTACGTGAAATGGATGTTTATGCTTCGGATATTGGTAAAAATAAAACCTTAAAAGAGCAACTTCATAGTGCAAAAGGATTCCCAATGATACCCGGTTCATCAATAAAAGGAGCAATAAGAACAACTGTTATTTCTTATCTAATAGAAAAAGAGACAGATAGAGTAAAAAATATTATTAATAAAAAAAGGAGTTTTCTTAATAGTAAAGGAAGAAAATGGGATTTAAGATCATTTCAAGAAGTTGAATCTGAGATTTTAAACCAACTCTTAAGTAATTCATTTAAACCGGATGCAAATCGTAATGTATTCAGATTTTTGCAGGTAACTGATTCACATTTTAATTATAATACACTTGTAACAAATATGCAAGTATTGAATTTACAAAATAATGAATGGAGGATTAAGAATGGTACAGATCAACTTACTGAGATAATTGGTAATGATAATGAGGCTGAGATTAGAATAAAAATAAACAGTGAATTATTAAATAGAAATTTGAATAAAAAGGAAATAAAATCTGATGTAGGATTCTTAAAAGATATTCAATCCTTATTTGAGATAGTTAATAATCATACAAAATTATTAATTCAAAAAGAAATTGATATATGGGGAAAAATGGAGAAAGATTATCCCAATGAATTAATTGATTGGTATTTGGAAACTTTAAACGATTGCTTAGATGAAGCTGAAAGTTGCAAGGAAAATGAAGCAGTGATACGTATTGGTGGGGGTAGTGGCTGGGATAATATTACTGGTGCCTGGGCTAAGCACAATAAAGAATTATTTAATGATAATGAATGGGAAAAGCTTTCGAACTTATTAAATAAAAATAGAAAAGTCAGTTATTTTCCTAAAACACGAAAAATTGATGAAAGTGGTGATGTTTTAGGATTTATTAAATTAACTGCATTGCAAAAAACAACAAACGCTGGAAAAAATTCCCCAAACAAGATTGGAAATTAGTAATAAAATGGATCGACATAAAAACCGCACAAAAATGGGTTAACGAATTAATCAAAAAGTAAAATGCAAAAATACATCAACCAATTAATCGAAGATTTAAAAGAGGCAGAAGCTAATCCTGTTCAGGAGATTGAATTTAGCGAAGATTATGATGAATTTGTTAAACAAATGAAATTAATTGAAGAAGCAACTCATGAACCTGCTGAGAATGTTTTGGGGATTGGCTATATTGAGTTGCCACCTGTTGAAAGACTTAGTAAAGCACAAATTCAGCAACTTATGATCGCTATACTTAATGCTTTATCTGCTAAAGGAACAGAAATTACATTTCCGGGAAATAATATTCCTGTGGAATTAGCTTATTCTCAATTGCGCGAAAAGTTTAAAGAAGGTTTTTACTCAATGCCAGGCTGGATAATTGATTTTTGTAGTGGTTATTGCCCCGATTGTGCTTTTAAAGACTATTGTGATAATTATAATAAAGAAGAATGGGATAAACTTTAAAAATATAATACATCTTTGGTTATTTGGCTTTTTATACTAATCAATAAACTTGATAATAATCAAATATATTTCGCAGTTTGATTTGTGATAATTAATCATTATTTCACAAATGCATTTGTGATTTTATCCTAATTATTTGCAAATGCAAATGTGTTTTATTAAATTTGCAAAATAAAAATTTATTGAATATGGAAAGATTAAAACGTTTATCAGATGATGCAGTACGTATAACACCTATGCGGTTTAAAAGATATTTGATTGATAAAATAAATTGGGACAAACAACTAATTGGTATTTCGGGGGCAAGAGGTTGCGGAAAAACAATTCTTCTTTTACAGCACTTAAAGTCATTAAAAGAAAAGGAAAAAGCTATTTATGTTAGTTTAGATGATGTGTATTTTAGTAAAAATAAGCTAATATATTTTGCGGAGGAATTTTCTCAGATCGGTGGTAAGTATTTAATGCTTGACGAAGTACATAAATACACAAATTGGTCTCAAGAAATTAAAAATATTTATGATACATTACCTGATTTAAAAGTAGTTTTTACAAGCTCCTCTGCTTTAGAAATATATAAAGGCTCACATGATTTAAGTCGTAGAGCAACAGTACATAATTTAACAGGATTGTCTTTTAGGGAATTTATTGAATTAAAATATAAAATAAAATTTCCAGTATATTCACTAAGCGAGATTCTAAAGAATAATAGTAATACTTATGCAAATATTAAAGAACAAATCAAACCCTTAGAGTATTTTAATGAATATTTGAAAGAAGGTTATTATCCGTTTTTTTTAATTGAAAAAGAAGATTACTCAAATCAACTTGTTAATACTATAAATTTAGTTATTGAAAATGATTTACCTGCTATTTATAAAATTGATTTTAGTTCTGTTATTAAAATGAAAAAAATGTTATTTATAATTTCAAGAATATCTCCCTATAAACCTAATATTGAAAAGCTTGGGCGACAAACAAATACAAGCAGAGAAACCTTACTAAAGTATTTATTTTATCTTGATAAAGCACAAATTATACAATGGTTAGGTTCCAATGCTTATGGAATAAATTATTTGAATAAACCGGATAAACTATTTTTGGGAAATACAAATATTGCATATAGTTTAGCCAATGAAAAGCCTGATGTAGGAAGTATTAGAGAAACATTTTTTTTAAATCAATTAAAGCAAAACCATGTTGTAACTTACCCAAAACAAGGTGATTTTTTAGTTGATAATAAATACCTGTTTGAAATTGGTGGGAAAAATAAAACTCAAAAACAAATTAAAGGAATAAAAAACTCATACATAGCAGCTGATGATATTGAATATGGTTATAAAAATATTATTCCGCTCTGGCTATTTGGGTTTCTGTATTAAAAAAAAAATAATTAAGCTATGAATATTTTCAACGAAATAGATAAACTTCAAACAACTATTAAAGCTATACGTCCACTTTCTAAAGATCAGATTATTGAACTAAAACGCTATTTTAATATCAATCTTGCTTATGCCTCAAATGCAATGGAAGGCAATACTCTGACAGAAAGTGAAACAAAAGCTGTAATTGAAGATGGAATTACCGTTGGAGGAAAACCTTTAAAGTATCATCTCGAAGCTACCGGACATGCACAGGCGTATTATTTTATTTATGAATTAGCCAAAAAGAAAGAGCTTAAAGAAAAGGATATAAAAGAATTACACAAATTGTTTTATCAGCAAATAGAACCGGATAAAGCAGGAAAATACAGGAAAATACGTGTTTTTATTTCCGGCTCCGAATATAAATTGCCAAATCCAAATGAAGTGCCAGGGTTAATGAAAAGATTTGTAGAAAAATATAAAATACAAGAACCGGATAAACATATCGTGGAAATTGCTACACTTATTCACAAAGATTTTGTTTTCATACATCCTTTTATTGATGGAAATGGCAGGATAGCTCGTTTGTTAATGAATTTGATATTAATTAAATACGGTTTTCCAATCACAATTATTCCACCGGTTTTAAGAATGGAATATATAAATATGTTAGAAAAAGCTCATAAAAACGATAAGGAATATATTCATTTTATTGCCGAAAGAGTAAAACAAGCACAATTAGAATATATTAAACTGCTAACATAGATTGAAATTGTTAATTTGTCAAATTCAATGTTCTATTTTTTATCAGATTTTAGGAGGATAGATGAAAAGTTAA
>JAYEOP010000007.1:5105-6397 GCA_034723125.1 Bacteroidota bacterium
AATTGTTAATTTGTCAAATTCAATGTTCTATTTTTTATCAGATTTTAGGAGGATAGATGAAAAGTTAAGCATAAGCAAAAGGATTTGATAATTCTCTTAAATCACAATTATAAAAACATCTTACACTTAACAATCAAGTAGAATTCATACATTCTTTTAATTCCTTCCTTAATTTCATTTCTGCAGGCAGGCGTAAAATTCGATAAAACATTTTTATATATTTCATTTTTTCCTCAATTGAAAATTCTTAAACAATCCTTTGCTATAAAAACCTCCTAGGATAAAGATAATTATCATTTCAATCATTCTATCGAGTACAGCACCAAGCAAGGCTTCTTCAAGTGATAAACCGAACAAGCTGGCGGATAGTCCAATTATTCCTTCTTTGATGCCAATGTTACCCGGAGTTACCGATAATACCATTGAAAAAACTACAAAGGATTGAATTAAAATAATCTTTAAAAAATCTATTTCTATTCCAAGGGCGTAGTAGGAGAGATAAAGGCGTACACTCATTATAAGTATAAAAACTACTTGCAATAAAATGATGTATCCAACCTTGCTTTTGTTTTTTTTGAACTGCTTGAGACCTACTATTGACTCTTTTATAAAATTAAGGATTTTGTTTTTTTGGGGAATTCGTTCAGCATCAAATTTATATCCTATGAAAATAAATGAAAGGAAAAATATAAAAACAAGAAAACTAATAACCAAAATCATTGTGTTGATGTCGGTATAAAGTTTTAGAGTAAAGCCTGTGATAAGTGCAAGAAGAGCAGCAACAGCGAAGTTTAAAATATAATATCCGCTGAGGTAAGAGAGATATTTTGAATAAGGAAAGTCATGATTATTTTTTAAATAAATAGCTCTTAAAGCCATTCCGCCTCGCATTGGTAAAAGGTAGTTGTACATTGAATTACTTGCTGATAGTCCAAACCAAATTTTGAATTTTAAGTAAATATTAAAAATAGAAATATTGGTTTTAAAAATTAAAGCATTAAAAAAAACAGTAAGTATTGATACTCCCAAAAGAATACTAAGCAATAGCGGATTTATTTTTATCAGAATCATCAAGTCATTTCTTTGAAAATAAAGAAATACAACTATTCCTGCTATTGTTAGTATGTATAAAAATGTTTTAAGTAATTTCAATTTGTTTATATTTTTTATAGGGAGGTTCTATAAATACATTTCTTTTAAGAAACAAAGATAATGAATAAGATGCAAGGCACAAATTTTTCTGAATAGCCGTAGCTATTGAGCAAAATTTTAACGCAGTCAGATTATTTATT
>JAYEOP010000008.1 GCA_034723125.1 Bacteroidota bacterium
ACCTGATCCACAAAATGTGAGGATTTTTCGGCAAGAGAAATGTATAAGCTCAGGCAGTAAATACTGTCTTTTTTTAATGGACTCTTTAATCTTGCTTGCAAATATTCACTTCCATTTGCATACATTAATATTAGTCCTACATAAGCATTTCCTGTCTTTGCCTCTTGAGAGCCAATAAAATTGTTTGGAACAGAAACAGTACGATATGCTCGTGAATTAAAATAATCAGGAGTTGCAGAAACAGGACAATTCCAACGTTTAATAATTTTATGAATATTATTTATGAGTAAAAAATGAGTAGGCATTGAATAGCATTCTTCAAAACTTGGATTTGGAACAAGATTTTGTGATTTTAATAATAAAATATTAAAAAGAAAGAATACTGTTACCAATACCTTAAGAATATGTTTTTTTAATAATTGGAGTTTAAACATTCTTTCCCTTATAAGTGTGAAGTTCTTTATTGCGTAATTTAATTGTGATAAACCTAAAATTTTTGCTTTTTATTAATCTTATAACCTGTTCTGAATTATTGTTGTTTTTTCTTGTAACTATTTCGTCTATACCTTGTTCATTCTCTGTTGTAATTTCAATTTCATCATATTTACCTGAACGTAATAATTGAACTGTTTTTTTTTCATCAATAGCGGGATAAACAGATCTTGAAAAATCAGAAGCGAGATTCATTGATGGAAAAATCTTTTGAAGAATTTTGCCAATGTTAATTTTAATGTGGTTGTTGTTTGAGCCGTATTCTTTGTTCATCTGATATTCTCTTTCAGTCATTCCATAGGTTTCTCCATTTTTGAAAACAAGAATATAAACCGGAATATTAACAAAAGCAAGAGAGACGTAATATGCAAGATGTAAAAATTCAAAATTGTTATTACTATTAGCTTCTAAACTATTTCTTACTTTTTTTAACAATTCATGAGTTACACCAAATTCCCTTAGTTCTTTAATAATATAAAGCCAAACAATATCAATAATTGAATATTTACGCCATCCCTTATTTTCAACCCTTTTGCTATCTATTAAATTGTTTTTTTCCCAGTGGTTTATAACTCTATATGAAAAATCTTTGCTTAAAATCTTCATATTTCTAACTTTCAGGAAATCAATAAAACCAAAATGGTTATTTTTGTTAAAATCTTTAAAACCAATTTCAAAGTCAACACCTTTAAAAACATAAATATCCGGCATAACAATCGTTGCATTTATTACTAAAGTATTACAATCAAGCTTCAAAGTTACAAATTATACCGATAGGTAACAATTTATTGGAGAAAAATATTCCCAAATTTTTAACAGGAATACTGTATTGTGTTGAATATGAAAAGGTAGTGTCTTTTAAAAAATAATATTAAATTTGAAGGTTAATTTATGATTGAAAAAATAACAAAAATGACAAATTTTAAAATAATATTTTACGGTACTCCTGATTTTGCAATTCCTGCAATAAGCATTTTAATAAAAAATGGTTTTGATGTGTGTGCAGTAGTAACAGTAGAAGACCGAAAAGCAGGGCGTGGTTTAAAAGTCCAAGAATCAGCAATAAAAAAGTTTGCAAAAAAAAATAACATTAGTGTTCTTCAACCATCAAATCTTAAAGACGAATCTTTTCTTGATGAAATAAACAATTTTAATGCAGATTTACAGGTAGTTGTCGCTTTCCGTAAGCTTCCAAAAGTTGTTTGGGAAATGCCTGCGAAAGGAACCATCAATTTACATGCTTCCCTTTTGCCTCATTATCGAGGTGCCGCACCAATAAACTGGGCAATAATAAATGGTGAAAGAAAAACAGGTGTAACTACTTTTTTTATTAATCAAAATATTGATACAGGTGATATAATTATGCAGGACGAAGTGTCAATAACAGATGTTGAAACTGCTGAAAGCTTGCATGATAAATTAAGTGATGTTGGAGCAAAGCTTTTATTAAAAACAGTGAATGCAATCATGAATGGAGAAAATCCACGTTTACAACAAAAAGAAGAAACAATAATAAAAAAAGCTCCAAAAATAAATAAGGAAGATTGTAGGATAAATTGGTCAAAAAATATTGATGAGCTTTATAATTTTATTAGAGGATTAAGCCCCTACCCTTGTGCATGGACAACTTTTGACAAGAAAATATATAAAATATATTCAGTTACAAAAGAGCCTGTGAATCATAATGATAAAGCAGGGACAATTGAGAGTAACTATAAAACATTTTTGAAAATAAAAGTAAAAGGGGGAAATATTGTTTTAAAAGAAATTCAAATGCAAGGAAGAAAAAGAATGGCTGTTGAAGATTTTCTTAGAGGAGCAAACATTGATAAAGATAGTTGCTTTGTTTGAAAAGAAGAATAAGAAATGCCATGAGTACTTATGAGTTAAAAGCTAAAAACTAAAAGTGAAGTGTTACGGATAAACAATTCTTCTTAGCGTCTTTGCGAGAAATATAAAAAAGAAGTACTTAGAGTTATGTGCTAAAAATAAACAGATAATCAAATGAAAATATTTCTAATTGGTTTTATGGGGAGTGGAAAAAGTAGTTATGCAAGTGAACTTGCAAAGATTTTGAATTATAAATATTTAGATACTGATGATTTTATAAAAAATAAAGAAGGGATGTCAATAAATGATATTTTTCAAAATAAAGGAGAGAAATATTTCAGGGAAATTGAGAATCAAGTTCTTCAAAACGATTTACTTACGCAAAAAAATTGTGTTATTTCTACAGGCGGTGGAACACCGCAGTTTTTTGATAACATGGATTTTATGAATAAAAATGGAATAACTGTATTTTTAAAACTAGATGAAGAGACGATTTACAAAAGATTAAAAAAATCAAAATTTGACAGACCATTAATTAAGGACATGACTGATACTGAATTATTAGTTTTCATTCAAGAAATGTACAAAAAGCGAAAGAAATATTACAATAAAGCACAAATAGTTATTTCACCATTAATTATGAAAGCAAAGATGTTAAAACGATTTTTTTAGTTTCAATACATTGCTCAAAAGCTATATTTGGTAAAAGACATCACAAAGCTAGCTTAATAACATGTTCGAATTTCTTGTAATTTCTTATACTATAAATAATTTTGAGCTATCATTATAACTTAAATTAATAGATATAAATATAATATTATGAAAACATTAAAAGAAAAATTAGCTCAAAAAATTGAAGAGCACAGACCAAGAACCGTAAAACTCCTAAAAGAATACGGTGATAAAAAAGTTGGAGAAATTTCTATTACACAAGCAATAGGCGGTGCAAGAGGCGTTAGAATGTTAGTTACAGACATTTCATATCTTGACCCTTTTGAAGGCATCCGTTTCCGAGGATATACCATTCCTGAAACATTAGAAGCATTACCAAAACCAGAAGGTAAAAAATATCCTTACGTTGAAGGTTTTTGGCATCTTTTATTAACTGGCGAAATTCCTACAATGGAAGAAACTTTAGCTTTGGTTGAAGATTTCAAACAAAGAAGTGAAGTTCCTGCTTATGTTTTCGATGTTCTTAAAGCAATGCCAGAGGATTCACATCCTATGACTATGTTTTCCACTGCAATTTTAGCAATGCAAAAAGAAAGTAAATTTGTAAAGTTTTATCAAACAGAATATGATAAAATGAAAGCATGGGAATCTACTTATGAAGACTCAACAGATATTTTAGCTCGTCTTCCAGAGATTGCTGCATTTATTTATAGATTCAAATACAAAGATGGTGATATTATCGCGAAAAATCCAAATGAAGATATGGGTGGAAATTTTGCTCACATGATGGGAATTGATCTTCCTTATGATGATGTTGCTAGAATGTATTTTATTCTTCACTCCGACCATGAGTCAGGTAATGCATCTGCTCATACAACTCACCTCGTTTCTTCTACTTTATCTGATCCATATTATTCACTTTCAGGTGGAATGAATGCACTTGCAGGACCATTACACGGTTTAGCAAATCAAGAAACTTTACGTTGGTTACAAGGTGTTATGGACAAATTAGATGGCAAAGAGCCTACTGAAGAAATGATGAAAGAATTTGTTTGGGAAACATTAAACAGCGGTCAAGTTATTCCAGGATTTGGTCATGCAGTTCTTAGAAAAACCGACCCACGTTACCAAGAACAACGTGAATTCTGTTTAGAAAATCTTCCAGATGACAAAATATTTAAGTATGTTGATATGCTTTACAGAGTAGTTCCTGACATTTTAGTTGAACAAGGTAAAGCCAAAAATCCATGGCCAAATGTTGATGCACAATCAGGTGTTATTCAATGGTATTATGGAATTACTGAATATGATTTCTACACAGTAATGTTTGGTGTAGGTCGTGCTATTGGCGTGTTAGCTAATATCACATGGGACAGAGCTTTAGGATATCCTATTGAAAGACCAAAATCACTTACAACTGCAATGCTTGAAGAAATTGCAAAAAAATAGAGTAAAATAATTAAGTTATTTTGATTCGCTGAATATTCATTGTAGTATTCAGCGAATTTTTTTTGTGCTTAATTGTTCAAGGATAAAAAAATACGGGGACACCTTATCGTAGCCTATCCATTGAACGCACTAATTTTTCATCCTTAATAATTGCTTTGTTTGCCAACAGAAACAAAAACAAAGGTAGAATAGCTAAAGCTATAAAATAATGATATGTGGGTTCTCCCGTGAAGGTTGTATTTAAATTATCATAAACAAAAACTAAAGAAACAATAAATCCGCTACCAAGTAAAAGTAAAAATCGGCAAAACTTTTGTTGAAGCAATCTCTTTTTAAAAAAGAAAATTGTTGTTAGTGATAACAATATTAATAATGATAACAAAACAAGAGGTAATATTTGAATTTCTGTTTCAACAGTTGGTTCTTCTGCGTTTATTGTAGTTGTAATTTGCCAGCCGTTCATTTCTACTTTTTTTGCACCATCTTCAAGAGTGATAGAAAAGACACTGAAAAAGAAAAGTAAAACATACGATGCTGTAGCAAAAAATAAATAAATACTTTGAATTCTTTGAATCATAATAAATTAGTTTTTTATTCAAAATTAAGAAAATAAAATTGATGAATCGCCATAACTTAAAAAACGATAATCCTTAGAAAGAGCTTCATCATACACTTTTTTCCAATCATCGCCAATAAATGCCGCAACGAGAAGTATTAATGTACTTTGGGGTTGATGATAATTTGAAATTAAAATATCACAGATTTTAAATTTGTATGAAGGAAAAATAAAAATTGAAGTATTTCCTGTTAAAATTTCAATTTTATTTTTTGACATATATTCCAAAACCTCAATAAGACTTTCTTTGAGTGAAGGAAGGTTGGAATTTAATTTTTCGTAAGGATAAAGTTTTTCAATTTGAAATTTTGAATTGCTGTCATTTTTAAGCATCACTCCAAACCAATAAAGACTTTCAATTGCTCTTAAAGAAGTAGTGCCTACACAAATTATTTTATTTTTAAACTCAATCAAATTCTGAATATTTTGTTTTGTAAAAATAATTTGTTCGTTGTGCATAGGATGATCAATTACATTTTTTTCTTTTATCGGCTGAAAAGTTCCTGCACTAACATGAAGTGTTACAAAATCTTTTTTAATCTTATTTTTATCCAAAGAATCAATAATCTCTTGTGTAAAATGTAATCCTGCTGTAGGAGCAGCAACAGCACCACTGTGCTGGGCATAAACGGTTTGATAGGTGTTTACATCTTCAGGAACAACATCTCTTTTTATGTATGGAGGCAAAGGAGTTTCTCCGAAAATATTTAAAAGCTCAAAAAATGTAATGTCTTTATTCCATTCAAATTCAATTATTGTTTCCTTTCGGTTGCTACTTGTAATCCTACTTTTTAAAACAATTTTTTCATTTTTATAGTTTTCTACTTTTGTGAGTTCCCCGGCTTTCCATTTCTTTTTATTACCAACAAGGCATTTCCATTTTGAAATATTTTTATCAGTAGTAATTTCTTCAAGGCAAAAAATTTCTATCCTTGCTCCTGTTTCTTTTTTAAAAACCAATCTTGCTTGTATCACACGTGTGTTATTAAAAACAAGCAATGAATCACTAGCTATAAAATCAAGAATATTATTAAATTTAGTGTGAGTTATTTCTCCATTTTTATAAACAAGAAGTTTTGAATCACTTCGTTTTTTTTCAGGAAATTTAGCAATCTTTTCTTTGGGTAATTGATAGCTGTATTTTTCTAAGTTTATGTTCATTTAGTAATAAAATTATTTACTGCAAAAGTAAAGGGGGGGGCTATAAATACATTTCTTTTAAGAAACAAAGATAATGAATAAGATGCAAGGCACAAATTTTTCTGAATAGCATTAGCTATTGAGAAAAATTTTAACGCAGTCAGATTGTTTATTATCTTTGTTCCCAA
>JAYEOP010000009.1 GCA_034723125.1 Bacteroidota bacterium
AACGCAGTCAGATTGTTTATTATCTTTGTTCCCAAAGGGTTTTCAGAGTTTTTCATATACTTCTTCAAAAATTTTAACATTATCCCGATAGTGCATCAAAATTTTTCATTGTCTATAAAAAACTCTGGAAATCTTAATGCGAATGTATTTAAAGAACCTCCCTTAAAATTGTTGCCTTTATTTTAATTTTAAATGTTCAAAATAGCTTCAAATTTAAATAAAAGTTATTACATTTGATTCTTTTATAAAAAATGTATCTAATGAACACATTCAAATTTGGTTATAACTTCCTAATGTTTTCAAAAATCTTTTTCCTTTTAATCCTTGTTTTACCCATATTTAGTAATGGACAAGAAACAATGACCTTAGAAAAATGCATAAATTATGCTCTTGAAAATAATATTTCTATTCAACAAAATCAATTAGATTTAGAACAAAAGAATTATCAACTTTTGAAAGACAAATTAAGTCTCCTTCCTTCGGCAAGCGGCTTTGTTTCTCAGGGATATACTTATGGTAATTCTCTTGATTACACAACTTATGAATATGTTAAAGAAAATACAAACTCAAACTATTTTTCATTGAGTTCCGACCTTACTTTGTTTAATGGTTTTCGCTTGCAAAATAATATTCGTTCAAGTAAGTTTGCTCTTGAAGCAAGCAATTATTCATATAAAAATATCAAAGACCAAATAAGCATGAATGTTGTTGCTACTTACCTGCAAATTCTTATGAATATCAAACAAGTAAAATTTGCTGAAGACGAGCTTGCACTTACAGATAAGCTTCTTGACCGTGCAAAACTTCTTGTAGAAGTTGGACAGGAAACCAAATCAAAAGAACTTGAGTTAAAAGCTCAACTTGCCGCATCAGAAGTTTCGATTGTTGAAGCACAAAACAACCTTAATCAGTCATATTTAACACTTAAAAAAATCCTTAACTGGGATATTAGTAAAAAATTAAAAATTGAAGAAATTACATTGGACATCGAAAAATATCAGGGAATTACACCAAAGGAAATTGATGGCATTGTTGAAGAAAGTCTGTTGAGTTTGCCAAATGTAAAAAGAGCAAAAGCAAATTATGAAAGTGCAAAATACGCTTATAAAGCTGCAAAAGGCTTGCTTTACCCTAGCCTCGGGCTTTCCTCATCAGTAAATACTAGATATTCTAGTTCAACAAATATTCTTACAGGAAAAACAGATCCCTTTAATGAGCAAATTGAAAATAATTTTGGTCAATCACTAAACTTTGGATTAAACATTCCTATTTTTAATAATTTACAAAATTCTTCGGTCGTAAACAATGCAGAAATTTCAATGAAAAACGCAAAACTGAATCTTGATGATGAAAAAATACAAGCACGAAATAAAGTTTACGAAGCATTTTACAATATGAATAATGCACAAAAGAATTTTCAAGCATCAAAAAACAACCTTAACGCACAGCAATTATTATTTGAGCAATCGGAAATAAAATATAAAGCAGAAGTAATAAATTTTTACGATTGGCAAAGCACAATAAACAATCTGAAAAAAGCACAAACATCTTTTCTTAATTCAAAATTTGATTACATTTATAGAATAAAGATTTTTGACTATTACAGAGGTATTCCTTTGAAACTTAACTAATTGTTCAAATATTTTTTTTGAACAAATTAATTGATAATTATGACAAAAGATAATTTATACAAAACAAAAAAGAAGAACAACAAAATGCTAATATATCTTAGCATTGGAGCTGTTGTTTTGGTGGTTCTCCTTATCATTTTAAAAAAAACAAATGTCATTGGTGATGGAAACAACATTGAAGTAGAAGTAAGTAAAGTAGAAAAAAGAACTATTGTTGAAACAATTACAGCAAGTGGCAAGTTACAACCCGAAAAAGAAGTAGCTATTTCAGCAGATGTTTCAGGGGAAATTATTGAACTTAATTTTATTGAAGGTGAAAAAGTAAAAAAAGGCGATTTGTTGTTAAGAATAAAACCTGACGAATATGTATCAAACCTTGAAGATGCCAGAGCATCATACAATAGCTCTCTTGCTGCACTGGAAAACTCCAAAGCCCAGCTACTACAATCAGAAGCTATTTTGAATAAAAACAAAAAACTTTTAGACAGATACAAAAAACTTAAAGAAAAAAATGCCGTTTCATCTACAGAATTTGAAAGAGTGAATACAGAATATCTTTCGGCAAATGCTCAATACAAATCGGCAAAATTAAATATAAAAACATCAAAATATCAAATTGTCAGAGCCAAAGCAGCGCGACAAAAAGCAGAAGAAAATCTTAGAAAAACATCAATTTTTTCACCCATAGCCGGAGTTGTAACTATTCTCAACAAAGAATTAGGAGAAAGAGTAGTGGGTACAAACCTGATGGAAGGAAGTATAATAATGAAAATTGCAGATCTCAACAATATGGAAGTTAGTGTTGATGTAAACGAAAATGACATAATAAGGCTTGAAATAGGAGATACTGCCGAAATAGAAATAGACGCATTTATTGACAAAAAATTTAAAGGCTTGGTTACGGAAATAGCCAATTCAAGTGTTGCCTCTCAAAATTTTTCTGAGCAAATCACTACCTTTGAAGTAAAAATTCGCTTATTAAAAGAATCGTATCAGGATTTATTGGATACTGTCAAAAGTGTTTCAACACCTTTTCGTCCTGGAATGTCGGCAATGGTTGATGTAAGAACAAAAACCTCAAAACAAATTCTTAGTGTTCCAATACTTTCGGTTACCACCAGAGACCTTAATAAATTAAAACAGGATAAAGATTCTGACAAAAAAAGCAAAGATAAAAAGAAGAAAGAAAATTATTCTGATAATGAAAGTAAAAAAGAAGTGGTTTTTCTTTTTGTTGATGGCAAAGCAAAAATTACTCCTGTAAAAATCGGTATTCAGGATGATTATTATATTGAAATAAAAAGCGGATTAACTGAAGGACAAAAAGTTATTAGCGGACCATACAGTACAATTTCAAAAATATTAAAAGACGATATGAATATTAGCGAACAAAAAAAAGATGATGAGTAGAATAGCAATAATTGGAAACGGAAGTTGGGCAACAGCAATTTTAAAAACACTTGAATCAAATAAAAAACTTAACTGGTGGGTAAGAAATGAGGAAATAAAAGACCAAATAATAAAAACAGCTAGAAATCCAAACTATTTACGCTCTGCCGATATTAATATAAATCACAAAAATATTTTTACAGACATTAAAGAAATCGTTAGCAAATCAGACATTATCTTTTTTGTTATACCATCAATTTATATACACAACAGCATTAACAAGCTAACAGAAAAAGACCTTAAAAATAAAATTGTTGTTTCAGCAATAAAAGGCATTGTTCCCGAAACAAACAATATCCTTTCTGAGTATTTCTCAGAAAAATTCAAAGTTCAAAAAGATAAATATGTTTTTTTGACAGGTCCTACTCATGCAGAAGAAGTTCATAAAAAAAGATTGTCATATTTTACACTTGCTTCCACCTCAAAGGAATCTGCACAAAAAGTAGAAAATCTTTTTGATTATCCTTTTATTCAAACACGATACTCAAGTGAAGTGGTTTCTCTTGAATATGCATCAATATTAAAAAACATTTATGCAATAGCATCAGGTATTTGTTATGGAATAGGGTATGGTGATAACTTTCAGGCTGTACTTATTTCTAATGCAATTAGAGAAATGAAAACATTTTTATGCACAAGACACAACTGTGAAAACATTGTGAACTCAGGCTATCTTGGAGACCTTTTAGTAACATCCTTTTCACAACTAAGCAGAAACAGAACTTTTGGAAAAATGGTAGGAAGAGGCTATTCCGCAAAATCAGCTTTGATAGAAATGAACATGACTCCTGAAGGTTATTACGCTGCAGATTCTTTTAACAAAATAACTTTAAAAAGCTCTGATAATCTTCCGATTATTAAAACGGTTTATAATATTTTATACGAGAACAAAAGCCCTGTCAAAGAAATAAAAAAATTAGAAAGCTATTTGTACTAAACTCCCTGATGAACATTCAAAATAATTTGTGTAAATTTGATGTTTAGGATATTATTTCTAATGTTAGTGTTTTGGGGGGCAGAAAATATATAAAAAACAAAAAATGCCACAGATTAAAAGGAATTTACTAGAATAAATTTTTACAAAGCAAACTACCAAAGGCAGTTTGAAATCTGTGAATCTATCTTTGACAGACGTAGTCTTTTCTTTTAGCATGTCTTCGACAGACGAAGTCTGTGGCAGTTATACCAAATTAACATCAAAACACCCGATATAAATCATTTCTATTTCCCTTTTTTGTCGTTAAAAATTATTTCCGTAGCTATGGCTATGCAAAGAATTTTTGCCTAAAAAAAGAAAAATATAATTTAATTTATTTATCAGGCGTTTTGAAATTAAATTGGTATTATTCTTTTCCAGTTTATCCGGGTTAAGATATTAATAAAAAGGGATTATCCTAAAGCAATCTCCTGACAAATCAATGATAGGGTTTTGAAAATAAAAAATCCTATCTTTGTATTAAAAAGATAATAATGAACTTTAATATATTATCAGACATATTGCTTAAAAAATTCAGAGATGAAATAAAAACTTCTCCTATTGATTTACTAGACAAGATTAAAAAAAATGATTCACCAATTGATTTTTTTCAATTTTACAAATCAGTATCATCGGTTTATTCTTCAAAAATTGAAGGAGAAGATATTGATTTTGACAGCTATTTTAAACATAAATTTCTGAAAGTTAAATTTAAACCTAACTATACAAGAAAAGCAGATGATTTATATTTGGCTTATGATTTTATTGACAATAATAGATTAACTTTTGAAAATGTTAGAAAAGTTCATTCGATTTTAAGTAAAAATTTATTACCTAAAAGTCAACAAGGATTGTTTAGAAATAACCTAATGTTTGTTCTTAATAGCGATGATAATATTGAATATGTAGCTGCCCCACCGGGTATAGTAAAAGGTGAAATACAGAAATTATTCAATGATATAGAATTGTTATTAGATTCAAGAATCGATGTTTTTGAGATTTTCTATTATGCAGCTTTTATACATCTGACATTTGTTAAAATCCATCCGTTTCTAGATGGAAACGGGAGAAGTGCAAGATTAATTGAAAAATGGTTTTTGCTTGAAAAGATTGGAAAAAAAGCAAGTGCTATTCAATTGGAAAAAAATTACTATTTGAATTTGAGAAACTACTATTTGAATATAAAAAAACTTGGACTTGAGTATGAAAAATTAGATTATAAAAAAGCTCTAGATTTTTTATTAATGACATCAAAAGCTATAAAAAAACAAGCAAATAACACATACTTAAGTTATGATGGATTGGAATAAAGTTATAAAATATACAAAAAATGGAAACCCTGCTCCTGATAAGCGAGTAGAAAAAACAGAAGAAGAATGGAAAAACGTTCTAACTCCTGAACAATTTAGAATAACAAGAGAAAAAGGAACTGAAATAGCTGGTTCCGGTACTCTTTGTAGTGCACATGATGCTGGGAAATATAGATGTATATGCTGTAATGCACTTTTATTTGATTCTACAATAAAATTTGAATCAGAGTCAGGGTGGCCAAGTTTTACCCAACCGATAAAAACAAATGCAATAAAATATCACAAAGATAGATCTCGTGGGATGATACGAATTGAAATAATGTGCAATAGTTGTGATGGGCATTTAGGACATGTTTTTCCTGACGGACCAACAAGTAGTGGATTAAGATACTGCGTTAATTCAGAATCCATTCATTTAATTAAAGACGGTAAATAATTATGAAAACGGAAATTGCAACATTTGGTGGAGGCTGCTTTTGGTGTATTGAAGCAATCGTTCAAAGACTTAAAGGAGTTGAAAAAGTAGAATCCGGTTATACAGGAGGAAAGGTTCCCGGGACACCTACATATAGAGAAGTGTGTTCAGGAAGAACCGGTCATGCTGAAGTTATTCAGGTTACTTTCAATCCTAACGAACTGAGTTATCATGATTTAATTATCATTTTTATGACAAGTCATGATCCGACTCAACGAAACAGGCAAGGTGTTGATATAGGAACACAATACAGATCTGTAATTTTTTATCATTCTGATGAACAAAAACAAACTGTAGAGAAAGTGTTTGAAGAATTAACAACTTATTTTTCAGAGCCGATTGTTACAGAATTATCAAAGACAAGCAAATTTTATATGGCAGAACAAAGTCATCAAGATTATTACAATAACAACTCCAAGGAAGGATATTGTAGAATGGTCATTGAACCTAAAATTACAAAACTAAGAAAGATGTATGCTGATAAGTTAA
>JAYEOP010000010.1 GCA_034723125.1 Bacteroidota bacterium
AAAATAATAAGTTAGGATTTTTAAATATCAAAAGAAATTCTAGAAAAAATAAACCTAAAAAAAGCAAATCATTTTTGAGCAAAGCAGAAATGTCCTTATATTTGACAAAAATTTAATCGGTGGTTAGAGTTATTAGACAGACTGTCGTTGGTAGTAATGTAAAAACTGATAATGAAAATTTTACTAAATTTGATGAAATTTTAAAACACAATGAAAGTATTAAACCTTACATACAAAGATAAAGCTCTTAAATGGAGTTTAAAGAATGCTGACTTCGATAATTTAACATTACTGGTAGGTGCTTCTGGAGTTGGAAAAACTCAAATTTTAAATTCAATAATGCGTTTAAAATCAATAGCAAATGGAAAATCAATAAGTGGAATAGTTTGGAATATCATTTTTGAGACACTTGATGATTTAAAATTTGAATGGAGTGGAGAATTTGAAAATAAAGGAGATATTGATTTTACTGATGATGACGATGATGATATAAAAAGAAATAAACCTTCTATTATTAAAGAAAAACTTTTGCTTAATGGCAAAACAATTGTTGAGAGAACTAAAGATTCTATACTTTTCAATAATGCTAAAACCGTAAAACTTCCTAATCAACAAAGTGTAATTCATTTATTAAAAGAAGAAGAGGATCTTAAGCCTGCATTTGAAGGTTTTGGTAAAATTATTTATAGTGACCAAACGGATTCTACAAGAGAAGCTTTTAGAATAAGGTTTTCAGATACACAAAAGTTATTAAAGTCTCATAAAACTTTAAAATCAATTCAAGAAAGCACAGAAGATATTAGGGTGAAACTATTTTTATCGTATAAAAACTCACCGAAAACGTTCAATACCATCAAAGAAAGATATATTGATATTTTTCCTCAAGTTGAAGATGTTAAAGTTGAGCCCTTAGATTACGAAAATGAAGATGAAATTCCTTTTTTCTTTAAAGAATACCCTTTTATACAAATTAAAGAAATTGGAGTAGATAAGTGGATTAAGCAAGAAAATATTTCATCTGGTATGTTTCGAAGCTTAATTCATATTAGTGAAATTTATCTATGTAATGAAGGTAGTGTATTTTTAATTGATGAATTTGAAAATAGTTTAGGTATTAATTGTATTAACGAACTGACTAATGATATACTTTCATCAAAGAGACAAATCCAATTTATACTAACAAGTCATCATCCTTATATCATTAATAATATAGGCTATTCAAATTGGAAACTGGTAACTCGTTCAAAGGGAGTTGTCAATACTCACAATCCTGATGAATATAATATAGGAAAATCTAAGCACGATGCTTTTATGCAACTAATCCAATTAGACCAATATCAAACAGGGTTAGAAATATGAATTTATACATTATTGTAGAAGGACGTAGGACTGAAAAAAAAGTTTATCCAGCTTGGTTAGCTCATTTAATTCCCGATTTACAATCTGTAAATTGGGCTTATGAAGTTTCAAATAAAAATTATTATCTATTTAATGGAAATGGTTTTCCATCTCTACTTCACAATCATCTTAAAAACTCTATAGCGGAAGTTAATGAATATGACAAGTTTAACTACTTAGTTCTTATTTTAGACGTTGATGAAACAACTGTTAATGGTAGAATTGACGAAGTAAATGAATTTTTAAAAGAAAACGATCTTGAATTAAATGATAATACTGAATTAGTAATTCTTCCTCAAAACAGATGTATAGAAAGCTGGTTTTTGGGTAATAAAAAAGTTTTCAAACTAAATCCACAGAACCCAAATCTCATCAAATATGTTCAGTTTTATAACGTTAAAAATAATGACCCTGAAAAAATGGGACTCTATCCAAGTTTCAATACCCATTCTCAATTTCACGCTGATTACTGCACGGAATTTTTGAGGGAAAGAAATATCCGTTATTCCAAGAACAAACCTAATGGTGTTGTAGATAAAGACTATTTAGAGAATTTAATTCTAAGAAGTGAAAATACTAATCATTTAAAATCATTTAAAAATTTTATAGAATTTTGCAATAAAGTTAATTCAGAAATATAATCACTACTACCAATCGAGTAAGCAGTTGACGGAGTAATCTCCGCCAGTGCACCTCTCACACCACTGTACGTACGGGTCTCGTACTTGGCGGTTCGTTAGATAAAAGAAAAAAATTATTAAAAATAAAATCGTAAGTTTGCATTAAAATTAATGACATTATGAAAAAAATATTTTTGATTATTACTGCATTATTTTTAATGCAAATTGTTCAAGCTCAAAATTGGAAATGGCTGAATCCTACACCACAGGGAAATACACTTTACGGTATTTCTGTAATTGATAAGAATATTGCCTATGCTTGCGGTAATAGTGGCACTATACTTAAAACTAATGATGGAGGAACTACTTGGGTTCGTCAACAAACAGCAACTAATTATTCTATTGAGGATATTTTTTTTATTGATAAAGATAATGGACATGCTGTTGGTATAAACGGAAATATTCTAAGAACAACAGATGGTGGAAATACTTGGATTAGTCAACAATTTTCAGGTGCGTCTTATTTGCGTTCTGTATTTTTTACTGATGTAAATAATGGAATTATTGTAGGTAATGATGGCTACATACTTAAAACCACAAATGCAGGTAAAAACTGGTCTAAGAAAACATCAGGAACAACTAATACTTTATTGTCGGTAAATTTTGCTAATAAAAATGTTGGTTATGCTTGTGGTTTCCAAGGCACTATTCTTAAGACAACAAACGGAGGTAGTAACTGGTCAACTTTATCGCATTCATTTAGTTCAAATAGTTTCTATTCAGTAAGCTTTGCAGATGCAAATAATGGCTATGTGGTTGGATTTAGCGGTGTTCTTCTTAAAACAACAAATGGAGGCAGTAATTTTACAAATATAGATCCCGGTTATGGGAATTATATTTCTGCTTGCTTTATCAGCAAAGACACAGGATATGTAGCTGAATTATATCCTAAAATAATGAAAACAACTGATGGAGGAAATACATGGACTAATTATATGCCTTCTAATGATAGAATTCAGGCAATAGATTTCTCAAGCTATGAAAATGGATTTACTGTTGGTAATTACGGAGCTATGAACAAAACCACTAATGCAGGAACTGATTGGACTGTAATTAATAAAACATTGCTCTCACATCAATTTGATTTAAATTCAACTTTTTTTGTAACTGAAAATACAGGATATATTGTAGGTGAATACGGAACCATTCTCAAAACTTCAGATGGAGGAGATAGCTGGATAGCACAAGATGCAGGTTCTAAAAATTATTTAAATTCAGTTCATTTTACAGATTCCAGTAGAGGCTTCATTGCAGCTAACAATGGGATAGTTTTAAAAACTACCAATGGCGGTTCCAACTGGACTGAAATGTATTCCAATAATATAGAAAATTTTTTATCTGTTTATTTTATAGATTCTAATAACGGTTATGCGGTAGGTTCTGATAAAGCAAAATTCTCTGTAATATTAAAAACAACAGATGGTGGGAATACATGGACATATAAAAGGGATTATATATTTTGCTACTTAAATGATGTATATTTTATAAATGCAAAGAATGGCTTTGCCGTAGGCTATGACACCTATAGTTCCAGTGGCATTATCCTTACTACCAACGATAGTGGTTCAACTTGGACAAAATACAAAACAAATGATAACAAAGAATTGTATTCCATCAAATTTACAAATTCAAAACAAGGCTATATTGTAGGTGGGAAATCCATATCTAATACCATTTACAAAACAACTGATGGTGGTGTAAACTGGATTGCTCAAAATCCTGAATCGTCAAATTCTTTACATGCTGTTTGCTTTACTGATTCAATCAATGGTTATGCTGTAGGATTAAATGGAACTTTATTAGTAACAACAAATGGAGGAAGTTCATGGACAAAAGAAGCACAATTTGATGAGAATACATTTTTCTCTATTCATTTTCCAAGTGCAGGTGTAGGATATATTGTTGGAGAGAATTCTACAATTTTAAAAACTAAAGATTTTCAGAGCATAACTTCTTTTCAACCTATAGATACTGCAAAAGTTGGTGATAAAGGAATTGTTTTAATTGCAACCGCAAGTTCGGGTTTAGAAGTACTTTTTAGTTCTGCGGATAATTCAAAAGCCGTTATTATAGACAATAAACTGAATGCTCTAAAATCAGGAACAGTACAAATTTTTGCCAATCAACCCGGAGATTTAAATTATGCAAGTGCTACACAACTAAGCCGTTCACTTGTAATTCTTAAAGGAAATCAATCCATTACATTCGGAACTCTTGACAGTGCCACTGTTGGCGACCCTGATATTACATTAACTGCGGTAGCAAGTTCCGGTCTATCTGTATCATATTCATCTTCCAATAGTAGTATTGCGAGCATAGTGAGTGCTAATAAAATACATATATTAAAAAAAGGAACAGTGGAAATAACAGCCAGTCAAGCAGGAAATAACGATTTTTCAGCTGCTGATGATGTAAAGCAAACTCTTATAATATTAGCCGGACCAGATGCGATTCGTGAGCTTGAAATGAATTTCCGAATATATCCTAGTCCTGTATCTGATAAACTAACCATAGAAAATCCTTTTCCATCAGGAGAAACAATAATTAAAATTTATTCTATTCATGGCAAATTATTAATAGAAAAGAAACAGTGTAATGAGAAAACCGAAATTGCAATCGACAACTTTGAAAATGGAATTTATTTGTTAACTATTTCAAATAATAATAAAACATATAAAACAAAATTTTTTAAGAGATAAATAAAAGGAGATTCTAATAATTTATTCGCCTTACCAAGAAGACAGCACTCGTCCAATATTTTAAATAAATTGAACAAATACAACATTGATGTTCAATTATTGCATTGATTTTCGAGATTGTTCAGAAAATCGAAATAAATGGACACGTTATGTTGTTTTGTTGATTAATTTGACATATATTTGCATAGTTTTTAGAAAACACTAAATTATTGAACAAATAAGGTGTGTATGAAATATGATAGACAAAAACCTTTTGACGATTTACCAATGCTCCCACCAAATGTGGATATTGAAAATAATCCGAAAATATTGCAAAAATTAGTATTGGCTTCAAGGGCTTTAGCAACAGTTAACGGAAACCTTAATCGCTTACCAAATCCATTAATGCTTGTAAATACAATAGCATTACAAGAAGCTAAGACATCAACAGAAATTGAAAATATTTTTACAACAGAAGATGAACTTTATAAAGCAATTTCAGATACAAAACAAAAAGAAAACATTAATCCTGCAACAAAAGAAGTATTAAATTATCGTGAAGCTCTTTGGGCTGGTTATAATGCTTTACACGAAAATAAAAAGATTGATGAGGCTTTAATAAAGTGTATTTTCAATCAAATAAAAGATACAACTTCTGGATATAGACCTCCCCAAGCAAAGGTTGTAATAAAAAGGGGGCTAAGTGAATTTAGGTCAGGAGATATTATATACACTCCACCAACTAAAGATGGAAAAATTGAAAGTCTTATGGGAAACTTAGTTGACTTTATAAATAATGAAAAATATCCTATTGATCCATTATTAAAAATGTGTATATTTCATTACCAATTCGAAGCAATTCATCCATTTCAAGACGGAAATGGTAGAACAGGAAGAATACTTAACTTATTATATTTGGTTAGTCAAGACCTATTATCTCAGCCAATACTCTATATGTCAAAATATATTATTCATAATAAAGATGAGTATTATTATAAATTAGGAACTGTAACTCAACGAAACTCATGGGATTCTTGGATTAAATTTATGTTAGAAGCTATTGAAAAAACATCTATACTTACCAATGAACTAATTAATGAGATATTGGAACAAATGGACTCAACACTTGAATATGCAAAGGATAAAATGAAATGGTATAACAAAGAAGTTAACGAAGTGATTTTTAGTCAACCATATATAAAGCCAAATGTGTTAGGAAAAATTATTAAGAAATCTTCAAGAACAACGTTGACTAAATATTTTAATGAACTTGTTACACACAGAATATTGAGAGCTCATAAAGAAGGAATTGAGGTTTATTATATAAATGATGATTTGTTAAGAATATTAGAAGGATAATACTAAAAAAGCCTAGTCGAGTATATGACTAACCCTCAAATAATCCTAAACCGCTCAGCATATATATTGTTGCGAAAATATCGAATATTGAACAAGGAATTATGAATAATGAAATTTGCTGACCACAAAAGTTGCTCAGCATCGTCTTTTCACTTCAAAATTCTTTATTCCTTGTTCAATATTCATTATTAATAAATA
>JAYEOP010000011.1 GCA_034723125.1 Bacteroidota bacterium
AATAGTAGTTGCCTTGCCATTAATGCAACTACTATTAGATCTGTAAAAGCTAAAAAATTAATTTTTTTTATTCGTCCATAAATATAAACAACAAGGAAATCCATTATCATAATTCCTTGTATAGCCAATCCTCCATGCCATATTTTTACCAACTCATTTAGATTATTTACATAATAATCCCACTCACCAATAATATGTCCTATCCTTCCACCTACTAAACTACTAACCAAAAGTATAAATAATAAATTATAGATATGATTAACATCTATGTTTCTTTTTTTTGCAAATCTTATTATCAATAATAACCCTACTATGACTGTAATTGCAATTATTACCCCGTACCAATATATATCCAAAAAGCCAATCGAAAATGCGATTGGCTCTGGATTATAGTTATGGAGAAAATTCATTCTCCTAAAATTATTTAGCTAATTCTGCGTCAATAGCTGCAGCAAAACTTGCATAAGGCTGAGCACCTGATACCATGGTTCCATTTACAAATGTAGCTGGTGTCCCTTGTACTCCGATAGCAGCTCCTGAAGTAAAGTCTTCAGAAACCTTTGAAGCATTATCACCATTATCAAGACAATCATTAAATGTACTAGTATTTAACCCTAAATCAGACGCATATCCTTTTAGATCATCAATAGTCATATTGTCTTGATTAGCAAATATTAGATCATGCATTTCCCAAAATTTATCTTGATCTGCTGCACACTCAGAAGCTTCAGCGGCTTTTTGTACATTTTCATGAAATGATAATGGAAAATGTCTATATATTAATTGAACTTTACCATCATATTCTTCTAACACTTGTTCCATGGTTGGTACCACTCGACTAGAAAACGGGCATTCAAAATCTGAATACTGTATTAGAGCTACTGGTGCATTTATATCACCTCGAATATGATCACCATCCACAACCTCTACATCTACAACTACTGGAGCAACAGGAGTAGGAGCAGCTGTATTAGTATTAACTACTGCAGCTGTATTAGTATTTGTTTTGGTTGTAGTATTACCACCATCGTCATTAGACATTGCAAACATCATAAACAAACCTATTATTGCAGCAAATGCTACACCAGATAAAACGCCCATTACAAAAGACATTTTTGGGGACATTTTATAGACTACTTCTTCATTTTTTTCTTCTGTCATATTTTATTTTAAATTGATTAATTTCAGGCAGACCTGCCTGCCCCCGTCCCGCTGTAAGCGGAGCCTCGCCGTTGGCGGGGCGTGGCCGTCAGACAGGGCCTGATCCGACCCCGCCTGCGACGCCACTTTGGCGGGCAGGTTTGCCGGAAATTATTTATTAAATAAATGCCAATATATAATAGCATAAAAAAATTCATTCTTCAAATGATGCATTTAACTATTAAGATTGGTTATAAATCACTAATAACTCATCAATAATTGATTTAAAATTATCTACGGATACTGATCCCTCAAACTTAGTACCATTAATAAAAAATGTAGGAGTACCATCAACTCCAGCAACGATCCCGCTAGCAAAATCCTGTTGCACCTCTTCATAATAACGATCACTATCTAAACATTCATTAAACTGTCCTGCGTCCATTCCTACTTCAGTAGCATATTGTTTTAGCGCCGTTACAGATAAATCTGTATTTATATAAATTTTATCATGCATTTCCCAAAACTTATTTTGTTCGGACGCACACTCTCCTGCTTCAGCAGCCTTTAATGATTGAGGATGTATTGTCGAATTTGGGAAATCCCTATATATGAATTTAATTTGATCACCATACGTACTAATAACCTCTCTTACCGTCGAGAAGGCCTGAGTGCAATACGGGCACTGAAAATCAGAAAATTCGACTATGACTATCTTTGCATCATTTGACCCGGCATATGGATCATCGTTTGTAGCAATATCATGTATAGTAGTATTATCCTCATTTAATATCATATCAATATTTTCTTTAACCAAACCATAAAACCAGACACCAACAACTATCAAAAAAACTAAAAAAATACTAAGCACTACCCATAAAACTCTATGAGATTTCTTTCCTTTTTTTGGTTGTTTTTTACCCTCTTTAGGCGCTTGAACTGGTTGTTTTTTTTGAGTAGCGTCCTCAGTTGGTAAATTCAAATCTAATTCATCTGTCATAGTGTTATTATATATCAAATTTACATAATATTAAAGTGTCTGCATTTGTACTCAAACAAGTAAACAACTATTCTTTTGACACTAAAAAAATCGCTGGTTTTTAACAACCAACGACTTTTTAATAATATAAATTAAGGCACTAACTTCTTGCCTTCGTCATCAAAAACCTCTATTGCTTGAGTTGGGCATGATTTAGCAGCATCAATAATTGTTTGCTCATCATCACCGTCAAGATTCTTTAATATTGCTATGCCTTCATCATCTAGCTCAAATGTATCTGGTGCGATAGCTACACAAGTAGCAGCTGAAATACATTTATCTCTAATAATTTTTACCTTCATATTTTATATTTTTATTAATCTTTATTAAATTAATATTAACATATTTTATTATAAAAATGCAAAGATTATTCAGTAGCAGTATCGATAGTTTCATCAACAAATACTCTGCTTGCTAGCTGTTGGTCAATGAGTAACAAGCCATTGCCATCATTGCCAACCTTCTTAAGATTTTCTGCAATTTCAGAGCTATTAGCTTCTTCTTCGACTTGCTCTTTTATGAACCAATGTAATACTTCTTGAAAGGCATAATCTTTTTCTTCCTTAGCCAATTCATACAGGTCATTAATCATCCCCGTTACTTTTTGTTCATGCTCATATGCTTTCTGAAACACTTCAAGAGGAGATGAAAAATCAGTTTCTGGTTTATCCAATTGCTGTAGCTCGATTATTCCACCTCGATCCAAAATAAACTGATATAATTTTAAAGCATGAGTTAACTCTTCTTGGTATTGAACCTTGAGCCAATTAGCCATTCCTTTAAAATTGTTGGTTTCACAATAAGCAGCCATCGATAGGTATAAAAATGCAGAATATGATTCTGCTGCAATCTGCTTATTAATTGCATCGTTAATTTTTTTATTCATATTATTGAATATTAATTATTATATAATTCGCTAACTTTTTTCCAATTAACTATCTTCCAAAATACTTTAATGTAATCTGGGCGTACATTTTGATATTTTAAATAATAGGCATGCTCCCAAACATCCAAAGCTAATATTGGTGTTCTACCTTCAGATAATGGTGAATCTTGATTAGAAGTTTTCTCTACTATTAATTTATCTCCATCTTTAACAAGCCAAGCCCAGCCAGAACCAAATTGAGTAGTTGCCGCTGTTTCAAATTCTTCCTTAAATTTTTCAAAACTGCCAAAATCTTTTTTAATATGGGACATCAAGTCACCCTCGGGTTTACCCTCTCCGTCAGGACCCATAATCTGCCAAAACAAAGCATGATTAACATGACCGCCACCGTTATTTATTACGGCTACTCTAATATCCTCTGGGATATCCTTAATATTTTTTAAAATATCTTCTGCAGATTTATCGAATAATTCTTCATTCCCTTCTAAAGCATTATTAAACTTGGTTGTATAAGTCATATGATGCTTATCATGATGAATTGTCATTGTTTCTTTGTCTATATATGGTTCCAATGCATCATAAGCATATGGTAAATCTGGTGTTGTAAATTCTTTTTTCATACTTTATGTAAATAATAATTAAGTAATACTATTATAAATTATTGTTAAAATTATAACAAATCGCTCATTTCTTTTTTGTTGGTTTGGTCTTTAATGCCAACCTGGCCGTCTCCAGAGCCAATAAAGCGCATTTTTTTCTGGCTGGAGTAATGGGTGCTTTCATGTCCTTAAGAAAATCTTTGTCTGAATATTTCTTAAATTGAGCCATAGTCATACCTTTGATAGCTTCCGTTAATATGGAACCGCCAGCTCGAGAGACGCTACAACCGGCACCATGAAATTTTACATCCTCAATCTTTCCATTTTTACTTAATTTAAAATCCATAGTCATCTCGTCACCACAAAGAAAATTTTTTTTCTTTGCCTGAGCATTTGCATTTTTAATCTGACCAAAATTCCTGGGATTTTTATAATGATCAAGGATAATTTCTCTATACATGTCAAAAGTCATAATTTTTTTGAATGGATAATTTTTAATTAATATATATTATTTGAATATCTTCTTTGCTTTATTTAGAGCCCTTACTAATTTATATATATCTTCTTCTGTATTATAAAGATAAAAACTAGCTCTAGTAGTAACTTCTATACCTAAACTTTGATGGAGAGGTTGGGCGCAATGATGTCCAGCGCGAATAGCGATATTTTGCTCATCCAATAATGTTGCCATATCATGAGGATGCACCCCATCAAGAGTTAATGAAAATACTGCTCCTCTATTTTTGCTGTCTTTCGGACCCATTATATTCAGTCCTTCTATTTTTGATAATTCTCTTAATGCTGTTTTTGTAATTTTTTTTTCATGTTTAAATATATTTTTCATACCAATCGAGCTAAGATAATCCAAAGCAACGCCAAATCCGATTACCCCTTCAATATTTGGCGTACCTGCTTCAAACTTGAACGGAATTTCATTCCAATCGGTTTCCCGATGAGTAACATTTGCTATCATTCCACCACCAGTTAGAAAAGGTTTCATACCTTCCAATATCTCTTCTTTAGTATATAATATTCCTACACCACTTGGAGCTAACATTTTATGTGGTGAAAAAGCGTAAAAATCAGCATCCAAATCCTGAAGATCTACTGGAAAATGTGGTACTGCCTGCGCTCCATCAACTACTATTTTAATTCCTTTTTTATGTGCTTTAGCTACTATTTTCTTAATAGGATTAATAGTGCCAAGCACGTTAGACATATGTGTAATCGCTAGAAGCTTTACCTTGTTAACCAACATCTTATCAAGTTTCACCATATCAAGTCGTCCATTATTTTTAACAGGTACGTATTTAATAATTGCCTTTTTTCTCTTAGCTAATTCTCGCCAAGGCAATAAATTTGCATGGTGCTCCATCTCAGTTACTAAAATAATATCTCCTTTTTTAATATTATCCATCCCCCAGGTAAAGGATAAAAGATTAATACTCTCGGTAGTATTCTTGGTAAATATAATTTCTCTAACGCTATTAGCATTAATAAACTTGGCAACTTTTTCTCTAGTCTGCTCATATAATTCAGACAACTCTTCTGATAATCTATAAATACCACGATGAACATTGGCATAATATTTTTCATAAACTTCTTTTACAGTATCTATAACTATCTGTGGCTTCTGAGTACTGGCCCCAGAATCCAAAAATACTAAACCCTTATTGTTTCTAAAAATTGGAAAATCTTTTTTGTAATTAATCCTTCGATTTCGCTCATAACGAGTTTTCTTCATAATTTTATATCATTAGGTAATCTATTAAATATTGGTTGAAAAAATCCATTGATTATCATTTTCTTTGCTTGTGTCTTGGATAATCCTCGCGACATTAAATAGAACATTTGTTCGTTATTTATTCGTCCGGTAGTTGAGCCATGCGAAGCTTTTACCTCATTGGCTTCTATTTCCAAATTAGGGATAGATGTAGCCATCGCTTGATCTAATAATAATACATTATCAGTAAAATAAGAATTAGTACCCTGAGCTTTTTTATCAATCTTTATTAAACCAACAAATTTTCCAATACTTTTATTTTGATATACACCTTTTATAAGTATATCACCTTTTGTATTTCTTACTTGGTGACGCATAGTAATATCAAAAATGTGTTTATCATTTATTTGTCCATGTAAAGCGTAATATACATTAGCCTCTGCACCAGAACCGACTAAATTAATTTGTACTTTTGTATCCATTTTCTTAACTTTTTGGATATAATTGATAATTGTAACATTTGCTTTAGCTCCCACCATTACCTTAATATCTGCAGGATTATTTTTTAATATCAAAACTAATTTGACTCCCCTTTTTACACGAATATTAAAATTAGATGATTCTTTAGAATATTTTGAATAATCTATAATTTCATTTTTTGATATGGTAATTCTTTTCATAATAATTGTTTTTTATAATTTTACATACTCATCTGTCACCCTGTTTTATCATCCCACTCTCGTTTGTTATCTCGAGTGAATCTTGCGAAGGAGAAACCTTTATAATGATAGCAGTAATTTCAAACGTTATTAAAATTTCTCTCTTCGTTCGAAATGACAGGGTTATTATCCAACACTCCCTTCCATTTCTAACTCTATCAATCTGTTTAATTCTACGGCATATT
>JAYEOP010000012.1:0-18227 GCA_034723125.1 Bacteroidota bacterium
GAATAAAGAGGGAAATTAACAAATTCCTTTTCTTTAGAATAATTGCGTGGTGAACAACGAAAGATAAATTCAGGCTTATATTTTTTTTGATAACTTCTTAAACTTTTCAGAGTTCTACTTGTTCCGCTCTTAACTTCAATAGGATAAATTTTATTCTTATAATTGATTATAAAATCAACTTCCGCCTCACCTCTTGATGTCCAATAAAAAAGTTCTTCAATATCTATATTTTTTAATTCCATAGCAACAAAATTCTCAATAAAAGCACCATTATATTCTTTAAATAGTTGAGTTGGATTTATTATTAATTCAGATGGCAAATCAAGCATTGCTCCGAGTAATCCTGTATCCAAAATATATATTTTAAATTTTGATTTATCAGAATAGCCCGATAATGGAAATTTCGGACTGCTAATATTGTATGCAATATTTACCAATCCGGCTTGTTTAAGCCATTCGATAGTTTGTTCATAGCGAGAAGCTCTGGCTTGCGTTTTTATATCCATATATTTGAACTTTTTATTTTCTTTTGATAATTGATAAGGAATTGAATTCCACAACTCTAATGTCTTAATTGCTTGTGCCTTACTTGAATATTTTGAGAAATCCTTTTGATAGGCTTTTAGTATTTCCTTTTGAATTCTTCTAACGGATTTAACATCTTTATTGTTAATGTAATCTTGCAATACCTCTGGCATACCTCCAACAAAAAGATATTGCTTTAAATAATATATCAATTTTTGGTGTATTATTTCAGGTATAGCTTTAATTTCCGCAACTGATACTATCCTTTCTTTTAACATTTCTTCGTTAGATGCAGATAAATATTCCGAAAAGCTCATAGGATACATTTCTAAAAAGTTGACTTTACCCACAGGAAAACTATGGTTTTTTCCAACTGCTACTCCCAACAACGAGCCTGCAGCTATAATATGATACTCAGGGGTTTCTTCATTAAAATATTTTAATGAAGTAATGGCTTCCTCAGATGCTTGAATCTCATCAAAAATAATTAGTGTTTCTTCTGCTTGAATCTTTATTCCACTAAAAAAACTAATTTCTGTAATAATTTTGTCGGGATTAATATTTGATTTGAATAGCTGTCGTAAATCCTCATTTTTTTCAAAATCAAGGTAAACATAGTTTTTATATTCTTCCTTAGCAAATTGCAATATAGTATATGTTTTTCCAACTTGACGTGCTCCTTGCAATAACAAGGGTTTTCGTTTTTTTTGCTTTTTCCACAAAAGTAGTTTATCGTATATTTCTCGCTTCATTTTCAAAATTTATATTTGTAAAAGTGTTACAAATATATAAATTTATCTTGGTAAAAGTGACAGTTTGTATTAAATTTATCTTGGTAAAAGTGACAGTTTACATGAGTTTTATGTTGGTAAAAGTGTCGTTATTTACAAGCTGATTTCTGCAAAGCATTGGTTTTGTGTTTCGTGCAGTGGGCTATTTGTGTTTGTCTATTACATTCTCAATTTGTCTTGTCAATTTAGGGATTTTATTCCTAACCACATCCCATACAATTGAATAGTTTATTCCAAATAATTTTTAGGCATAAATTGTTTCTTTTAAAATGTATGAGCCAATATATTTGCTTAAACCATTTTTTGTTACTATCTCAACTTTGTAATTCTTAAAAGTATTTTCTAATATTTCATGAACAGCCATAAGATTATCAAAAGTTTCATGCTTTGGTTCAAAGTCAACTAATAAATCAATATCACTCTCTTTGTGTTGAGTGTTTTGAGAATAAGATCCAAACAAACCAATTTCTGTAACCCCTTTTTGTCTTAAATACTTTTTCTCTATTTTAAGTAATTTTAATATTTTTTCTTTATTTAACATCTTAATTTTAATTCAAAAATAATCAAAAAACTACTAACATGCAATTCTTTAGGGGGGGGCAATAAATACATTTCTTTTAAGAAACAAAGATAATGAATAAGATGCAAGGCACAAATTTTTTTGAATAGCCGTCCGCGTGTCGCTGAAGCTTTAGCGGAGGCACAAGCTATTGAGAAAAATTTTAACGCAGTCAGATTGTTTATTATCTTTGTTCCCAAAGGGTTTTCAGAGTTTTTCATATACTTCTTCAAAACTTTTTACATTATCCTGATAGTGCATCAAAATTTTTCATTGTCTATAAAAAACTCTGAGAATCTTAATGCGAATGTATTTATAGAACCCCCCTTTAGCTTAATTTAAAAATATCATTAAAAAAAATGGAAACTATTTCTTCACTTCCCCAATCACATTTTCAATTGATTGAATCTTTTGCTTAAGCCTGTTATTCTTATTTGCCCGAATATCAAATTTTATTGAAGAATAAATTCTATCCGAATCATCTTTCAATTGTTGATAAGCCTTATTAAGCATCTCAGTTGCTTCTTCAAAAGTATCGGTTTCCACAATCGTTCCCATAGCTGTTAATTTGTAATTGTAGTTCTCCTTATCAATCATTTTTATTATCCTACTTACATACTTACTTACACTCCCACCTTTGTCGGTAGGAAACATTGCAAATTCTATTAAAACTGACATTTTACACTCCTTTATTTTTGTGCTAAAAATAATAATAATAAACAAAACAAGAAAAAATAGTTTTAATTCTTGATAAATATTTATTCACGAACTGTAAAGTTCAAAGGCTTAATTCTTTAAGAATACTTACTCAATAAAAGTTTTTTTTAAAAAAAGTTATCCACAATGCATTGCCATATTAATATTTGTAGTACATTTGTGGAGTATTGTGGAGGTAAGTGGTAAACGTAGGATAAAATTTTATCAAAATGATTAGTTTATTAGGTGAACATTATTGCAAATTGGATAGCAAAGGACGTGTTATACTTCCTGTTGCTATAAAAAAGCAAATCCCCACCAAGGATGAGGGGATTTTTGTAATAAACAGAGGTTTTGAAAAATGCTTGGTTCTTTACACAAAATCAGAATGGAGTAAAAAAACCAAAGAGATAAATAAACTGAATGCTTATGTAGCAAAAAATAGAAAATTTATCAGATATTTTTATAGAGGAGCAACTGAATTAAAACTTGATGCCTCTAACCGTTTGCTAATACCCAAAATGCTTAAAGGCTATGCATTTATTGAAAAAGAAATTGTTTTATTTGCTCATTCCAACAAAATTGAAATTTGGGATGTTGCATCTTACGAAAGTTTGATTGATGATGAGCCTAAAGACTTTGAAGATTTAGCAGAAAATGTAATGGGAAATATAAATATTGACGATGATGATGAGTAACTACCATACGCCTGTGATGCTAAATGAATGCATTGAAGGATTAAATATTATCCCGGAAGGGAAATATGTTGATGTTACTTTTGGCGGTGGTGGACATTCTAATAAAATATTTGAAAAGCTTGAAGGTGGGAAATTAATTGCATTTGATAAAGACGATGATGTAAGTTCTAATAAAATTGATAATGAAAAATTTATTTTTATAAGACAAGATTTTTCATACTTAAAAAATTTCCTGAGATATTTGGATGTTTTGCCTGTAAACGGAATACTTGCCGACCTTGGTGTTTCTTCACATCAAATTGACACTCCTAAAAAAGGATTTTCTTACAGATTCAATGCAGAGCTGGATATGAGAATGGATTCTGATGCAACATTAACTGCTAAAAAAATTCTAAATGAATATCCGGAAGAACAATTACATAAATTGTTTGGCATTTATGGTGAAGTAAAAAATGCAAAAACACTGGCTCATGAAATCATTCTTTTTCGCAAAGAAATAAAATTTGAAACAACACAAGACCTTGTGAAAGTAATAGAAAAATGTATTAAGAAAAATGATAAATTTAACAAATATGCAAGTCAGGTTTTTCAAGCATTACGTATTGAAGTTAACGATGAGCTTGGCTCACTCAGAAAAATGCTTAACCAATCCGTTGATGTTTTAGCAACAGGAGGAAGATTAGTAGTGTTAACATATCATTCTTTAGAAGACAGGCTTGTAAAGAATTTTATAAAAGCAGGAAATTTTAAAGGAGAAATTGTAAAAGATATTTATGGGAATTCCGAATCATATTTTAAACAAATAAACAGTAAACCCATTGTGCCAACAGATGAAGAGATAAGGGAAAATCCGAGATCAAGAAGTGCAAAATTAAGAATTGCTGAAAAAATTTAAGGCAAATGAGAAAGAATGAATTAAAAGAAGAACATCCAAAAAGCAGGATAAATAAATTAATAGACTTTGATTTAAAAATGTCTGATAATAGTTTACCCAAAATTGCACCTTTTATTTTATTCATTTCTGTATTGATAGTTTTATACATTGGCAATAAATATTACAATGAAGATGCAATTTTAGAAAGAGGCAAATTAAAAAATGAATTAAAAGACCTTAGGGCTGAATCCTTAACAAACAAAGCTGATTTAATGAATAGGATAAAAAAGTCTGAAATTGAAATAATGGCAAAAAAAATAGGACTAAAAGAATTTAATGAACCACCAAAAATAATAATTGTAGAAAAAGGTGAATACTAAAAAAGACATATTATTAAGAGTATATTTATCATTATTGTTTTTTGTAGCAATAGGGATAGTGATAGTATATCGGATAATGACTATTCAATATAGCGAAGGTAAATATTGGAGGTCATTGTCTGATAGTCTTAGTACATCATTTTTTACAATTGAAGCAACAAGGGGTAATATTTATTCGGACGATAATAACTTGATGCTTACTTCTTTACCAATTTATGAAATACGCCTTGATTTCGAATCTAAGTCTTGGAAGAATAATTCTTATTACAATAAAAATATTGATTCACTTTGCATCAAGCTCTCAGAATTATTTGGAAACAAAACATCTTGGGAATACCAAAATGCTATTTACCATGCAAAAAGAAAAAATGAAAGATATTTTTTATTAAAAAGAAATGTCAATCATAATCAGTTAAAAATATTAAAAGAATTTCCATTCTTTAATCAAGGTCGATTTCTTGGAGGTTTTATTGTTGAACGTAAAAGCAAAAGAATTAATCCTTACAGAATACTGGCATCAAGAACCCTTGGATACAAAAGAAAAGGTCTTCAAGGAGTGGGGTTAGAAGGTGCGTACAATCAATACTTATCAGGAAAAGACGGTAAACGCTTAATGCAAAAAATTTCAGGTGGTAATTGGATACCAATAAACTATGCAAACGAATTGGATCCTGAAGATGGTAAAGACATTGTTTCAACAATCAACATAAGTATTCAGGATGTTGCTGAAAATGCATTACTTGAAACCCTTGTAAAAAATGAAGCTCAAAGCGGTAGTGTAATTGTTATGGAGGTTGAAACAGGCCATATCAAAGCAATTGCAAACTTGGAGAGGAATAACAACGGTACTTACAGCGAAGCCTATAATTATGCTGTTGGAGCTGCAACAGAGCCAGGTTCTACTTTTAAATTAGTAAGTGCACTTATATTAATGGAAAAAGCCAACATTAGTGCAAATGACATTGTTGATACAGAGGAAGGTGAGCATCAATTTTATGATAAAGTAATGAAAGATGCACATTCCGAAGGTCATGGAAAGATTACATTCGAAGAAGCCTTTGCTGTTTCTTCAAATGTTGCTTTTTCAAAACTTGTTTTTAATAAATTTTCAAATTCACCTGATGATTTTATTAAAGGAATTGAAGATTTACATTTAACGGAACCTCTTGGTATTCCAATAGCAGGAGAAGGTATCCCTGTTATAAATCGCCCTTCCGATAAAGATTGGAGTGGAATATCTTTACCTTGGATGTCTGTTGGTTATGGGTTGCAAGTTACACCTCTTCAGTTACTTACGATTTACAATGCAATTGCAAATAATGGTATAATGCTAAAGCCACTTTTTGCTACTCAAGTAAAAAGGATTGGAAAAGTTATAGAAAAATTTGAACCTATTGTTATTGAAAAAAAAATATGTTCAAATAAAACTGTGGATTATTTACAAAAAATGCTTGAAGCTGTAGTTGAGTATGGAACTGCTAATAATATAAAAACTAATTTATATAAAATAGCAGGAAAAACAGGAACAGCTTTAATTGCAAATGAGGGTGGATACACTAAAAAGAAAATATACCAAGCATCTTTTGCAGGATATTTCCCTGCTGATAATCCTAAATATTCTTGTATTGTAGTTGTAACAAATCCTACTACAGGGAATATTTATGGAGCCCAAGTAGCAGCACCTGTTTTAAAGAAAATTGCTGACAAAGTCTATTCAGGTGAATTTAAAAACTATGTAGAAAAAAAACATAAAGTTTTTAATTATTCAAACATTCCCATTGTAAGTGTAAGCAATAAAAAAGACATTATTAATTTAAGCAGATTTCTTGGATTAGACATGATTCTTTCAAGCAGTTTATCGGAATGGGTAAATATTAATAATGAAAAGAAAAATATTGTTTTACAAAACAGGGAAATAAACAATGCTATAGTTCCTGATGTTCGTGGAATGGTGCTTTCAGATGCAATTTACTTGCTCGAAAATTTAGGATTGAAAGTAGAAATAAATGGTTATGGATTAATTCTTTCTCAATCTATAAAACCGGGTACAAATGTTAATTATTATTCAACAATTAAACTGAGATTAGGATAAAAGTGGCAATTTTAAAAGAAATATTAGAAGGCTTAAACTTTGAAATTATTCAGGGAAATTTGAATAATACGGTTTTGTCAGTTGAATTTGATTCACGTAAAGTGAAAAATGATAGTTTGTTTGTAGCTGTTAAAGGAACACAAACAGATGGACACAAATTTATAAATCAAACAATTGAAAATGGAGCCAAACATATTATTTGTAGCACTACTCCCGAAAAACTTATTAAAGATATAAATTATCTAAAAGTTAAAGATTCATCTCTCGCACTTGCTATTGCCATAGCAAATTTTTATGACAATCCTTCCAGAAAGCTTATTCTTGTTGGTGTTACAGGAACAAATGGTAAAACAACAGTTGCTACATTATTACATAGTCTTTTTCAGAATCTCGGTTACAAATCAGCTTTATTTTCAACAATAAAAATAAAAATTGGAGAAGAAGAAAAAGAAGCAACTCATACTACACCCGACTCTCTTCAACTAAACAAATTATTTGCAGAAATGATAGACAAAGGATGCAAGTATTGTTTTATGGAAGTAAGTTCTCATGCTATTGTTCAAAATCGTGTGGCAGGATTGGATTTTAACGGTGGAATATTTACCAACATAACTCACGACCACCTTGATTATCACAAAAGCTTTGATAATTATATTAATGCTAAAAAATTATTTTTTGATTCTCTTCAAGAAAAAGCATTTGCTCTTGTAAATTCTGATGATGTACATTCAAAAGTAATGTTGCAAAATACCAATGCTAACAAAAAAACTTACGCTTTAAAAAATGCTGCGGATTTTAAAGCTAAAATTTTAGAAAGCGACTTTAGTGGAATTCATTTAAAAATTGATAACAATGATTTTTATACTGATAAAATAGGGAAATTTAATGCGTATAACTTAATGGCTGTTTATGGTGTAGCTACTCTACTCGGCATAAGTGCAGACGATAGTCTAAAAGTATTGAGTTCTCCAATTAATGTAGAAGGAAGATTTGAAATACTCAGAAATTCAAAAGGAGTGATAGGAATTATTGACTATGCTCATACTCCCGATGCATTAAAAAATGTGTTGGAAACAATCTATGCCGTTAACAATAAAAAACATAAAATATTTACAGTTTTTGGTTGCGGAGGAAATAGAGACAAAGAAAAACGACCTATCATGGGACAAATTTCCGCAAATTATTCCGATACATCTGTAATAACATCAGACAATCCTCGCTTTGAAGATTTTAATGAGATTTTAATAGACATTGAAAAAGGATTGAACGAGGAGCAAATGAAAAAATCAATAACTATTTCTGATAGAGAACAAGCAATAAAAACAGCAAGTAAAATGGCTCAAGAAGGAGATATTATACTTGTTGCAGGAAAAGGACATGAAAAATATCAAGACATTAAAGGGGAAAAATTCCCTTTTGATGACAAAGAAAAACTTAATAAATATCTTAATTTATAATGCTATATCACTTATTTACATACCTTGAAGAAGAATTTAATTTAGCAGGAGCAGGATTGTTTCAGTTTATTTCATTCCGAGCATCAATGGCTTTGCTACTTTCTCTAATAATTTCTTTGTTTTATGGAAAAAGGATAATTAAGTATTTGCAATTAAAACAAATTAGTGATAATAAAAGAGAACTTGGATTAAAAGAGCAATACGACAAAAGTGCTACACCTACAATGGGTGGAGTTATTATTTTACTTTCAATACTTATACCCACATTATTATTTGCCGACCTAACAAATATTTATGTAATATTAGTAATTGTATCAACAATTTGGCTCGGTTTACTTGGATTTATTGATGACTACATTAAAGTTTTTCAAAAAAATAAAGCAGGATTAAAAGGTAGAACAAAAATTATAGGACAAGTTATTTTAGGAATAATTGTCGGCACAACACTTTACATTAATAGTGATGTTGTTATTCGGGAGAAATTAACCGAGAAGCAATATGAAGAACAAAAAACAAAGCTAGAAAAAGAAGAAGCAATAGTTGAATATATAGACGGCTCTTACTGGGTAGAACATAAATCTACAACCACCACAATTCCATTTATAAAAGGTAACGAACTTGACTATTCCAAAATATTAAAATTTATTGGTGATGATTATGAAAAATGGGCATTCTTGATTTTTATTCCATTAATAATCTTCATATTGGTAGCTGTTTCAAACGGTGCAAATTTAACTGATGGACTTGACGGATTAAATGCAGGAGTATCAGCGATCATTGTGCTTACTTTGGCTATACTTGCATACCTTTCAGGCAATACGGTTTTTTCCAATTATCTAAATATTATGTACATCCCAAATCTCGGAGAAATCGTAATATTTTCGGGTGCATTACTCGGTGCTTGTATTGGCTTTTTGTGGTACAATGCCTATCCTGCTCAGGTTTTTATGGGCGATACAGGAAGCTTAACCTTAGGAGGATTAATAGCAATAATAGCAATTATTATTCGCAAAGAACTTCTTATTCCTCTTCTTTGCGGAGTATTCCTTGTCGAAAGTCTTTCAGTTATTCTTCAGGTTTCATTTTTTAAATATACAAAAAAGAAATATGGTGTTGGCAAACGGATATTTAAAATGTCACCAATCCATCACCACTATCAAAAATTAAATTACACAGAACCTAAAATTGTTGCAAGATTCTGGATTATAGGTATTGCCTTGGCAATTTTAACAATCATAACTCTTAAAATCAGATAATGTATTTAGAAAAAATAAAAAATATTGTTGTTCTTGGTGCTGGTGAAAGTGGGGTTGGCTCTGCTATGCTTGCATCTAAAAACAAATTTAATGTTTTTGTTTCTGATGCAGGAAAAATTAGTGAAAATTTTAGAAAAGAACTTGTTGACAACAAAATTGATTTTGAAGAAAATAATCATTCTTCAGAAAAAATCTTAAAAGCCGAGCTGATAATAAAAAGTCCAGGTATTCCGGATACTGCTGAAATAATTATAAAACTTAAAGAAAATAAAATTCAAATTATTTCTGACATTGAATTTGGCAGTTATTTTACAAAAGCAAAAATTATAAGCATAACAGGTAGTAATGGCAAAACAACAACAACGATGCTAATCTATCACATCATGAAAAATGCAGGACTTGATGTAACAGTTGCAGGAAATATAGGTACAAGTTTATGCCGTACGCTCTGTGAAAAAGACTACAAATATGTTGTTCTTGAAATCAGCAGTTTTCAACTGGATTATATAAAACATTTCAGAAGCAATATTGCCATTCTTTTAAATATTACTCCTGATCATCTTGACAGGTATGAGTACAAAATGGAGAATTATGCAAAATCGAAATTAAAAATTGCAGAAAACCAAAAAGAAGAAGATTATTTTATTTATACAAAAGATGACCCTGTAACTATGGATTATCTTTCCAATATTAAATTAAAAGCTCACAAAGTTGCAATAACTCAAAAAGGGACACTTAGTGAAGGTGCTTGGACAGAAAAAAATGACATTTTTATAAAAATTAAGAAACATAAACAAATAAAAATAGATATGAATATTTTATCCTTAATAGGTACACACAATCGGTATAACTCAATGGCTGCAACGGCTACAATGAGTGCTATCGGTGTTAAAGATGACTTTATCAGAGAAAGTTTATCCAATTTCGAAAGCATTGAACACAGGCTTGAGTATGTTGGAAAAATAAGAGGTAAAGATTTTATCAACGATTCAAAGGCTACTAATATTAATGCTACATGGTATGCTCTTGAAAGTATGACTAAGCCGGTAATTTGGATTGTTGGTGGAATTGACAAAGGGAATAATTATGATGAATTAAGACATCTTGTTAACGACAATGTAAAGGCAATTGTTTGTCTTGGAATTGATAATTCCAAAATTATTGATGCTTTTACTAACGATATTGATATGATCTTTGACACATCGGATATGAAAGAAGCCGTTGGAATTGCTTTTAGAGTAGCATCTCCAAATAATGTTGTTCTTTTATCTCCGGCATGTGCTAGTTTCGACCTGTTTAAAAACTATAAAGATAGGGGAATACAATTTAAAAATGCAGTTAGAGAACTATAAAAAAAATTAAGTATTACAGAATGAGCTGGTTGTTTTCAAAAATAAAAGGTGATGGTCAAATTTGGCTGATAGTGTTGTTACTTACAATATTTTCAGTCATGGTTGTATATAGTTCAACAGGATCACTTGCTTATGTTAAGCACTCAGGAAACACCGAGTACTACTTATTCAGGCAGTTGGTATTCATAATATTAGGTTTATTGTTTATGTTTGGAGCACACAAAATAAATTATATTTATTATTCAAGAATTGCTCAGTTATTAGTTTGGGTTTCAATTCCTCTTTTGCTATTAACTTATTTGTTTGGACCAAGTATTAATGAAGCAAAAAGATGGCTATTTCTTCCGGGAACAAACCTTACTTTTCAGCCTTCTGATTTTGCTAAGCTTGCAATTATAATGTATCTGGCAAGATTTTTATCTAAGAAACAAGATGTTATAAAAGATTTCAAAAAAACTTTTTTACCAATGATAATATGGGTTTTGATAACTTGTATAATAATAGCTCCTTCCGACCTTTCAACAGCTCTTTTAATATTTGTATCAAGTGTTTTTATTATGTTTATCGGAAGAGTTAGCATTAAGCATATTTCATTATTTATTTTTGGAACGGCAATTATTACTTTTCTTGGAATTTTCCTTGCAATTCAATTAAATGCACCGGGTAGAATAGGTACATGGGAATCAAGGATAAGCAACTACATGAGCGATGATTCAGAAATTTCATATCAGGTACAGCAGTCAAAAATTGCTATTGCAAAAGGAGAATTATTTGGATCAGGTCCCGGACACAGCAGACAAAAAAACTTTTTACCAAATCCTTATTCCGATTTTATTTATGCTATAATTATTGAAGAATGGGGGCTAATAGGTGGAGTTTTTATTATTTTTATTTATCTCTATTTACTATTTCGCTCTATTAGAATTGTAATAAAATCCCCTAATGCTTTTGGTGCTTTACTCGCAGCAGGGCTAAGTATATCACTCGTTTTACAGGCTTTTATAAATATGTCTGTTGCAACAAATCTTTTACCTGTTACGGGGCTTACACTTCCACTTGTGAGCATGGGAGGTTCATCGGTTTTATTTACAAGCATTTCTTTGGGAATAATTATTAGCGTAAGCAAAAATATTGAGGATAATGTAGAATCAACAGAAAAGCAATTAGCATAATGATAAAAAAAAGAACAAATATTGACATCACAAATCCAATCAAAATTATTTTGAGTGGTGGTGGTACAGGTGGTCATTTGTTCCCTGCAATTGCAATTGCCGATAGTTTTAAAGAAAAATTTCCTGATACAAAAATTCTTTTTGTAGGTGCTAAAGGGAAAATGGAAATGGAAAAAATTCCTGAAGCGGGATATGACATTAAAGGATTATGGATAGGTGGATTTCAAAGAAAAAATATGCTCAGAAATTTAACTCTCCCTTTTAAAATTATTTCCAGCTTAATAAAATCAAGAAAAATAATTAAGGATTTTAAACCTGATATGGTTGTAGGAACAGGTGGTTATGCAAGTTTTGCTTTAATTTATGTTGCTTCATTAATGAAAGTTCCAACACTCATTCAGGAACAAAACTTTTTTCCGGGTGTAACCAATAAATTTTTATCAAAGCGAGTAAATAAAATATGTACTGTTGATGAAAGCCTGAAAGCATTTTTCCCCAATGAAAAAATTGTTGTTACAGGAAATCCTGTAAGAGAATCTATTAAAGAAAAAAAACTAAGCAAAGAAGAAAGTCTTAAAACTTTTGGACTGGATAAAGGGAAAAAAACTGTTTTGATAATTGGTGGAAGCCTTGGTGCAAGAACAATTAACAATTCCATTTTAAAAGGATTGGATAAGCTTTTAGCAAAAGATATTCAAATTATCTGGCAATCAGGGAAATTTTATTTTGAAGAACTAAAAACAGAATTAGATAAAAAAAATTCTAAAAATATTTGGTTAAATGCATTTATAAAAGATATGTCATCAGCATATTCCGTTGCAGATGTGGTTGTTTCAAGAGCTGGAGCAATTACACTTTCTGAACTTGCAATTTCAGAGAAAGTAGCAATTCTTTGTCCTTCACCCAATGTAGCTGAAGATCATCAAACAAAAAATGCTATGGCATTAGTAAATAAAAATGCAGTTGCAATAATTAAAGATAACGAAGCTGAAGAAAAACTTGCTGACTTGATATTGGATATTATTTTTGATAAAAGTAAACAAGAAACTTTCAAACAAAATATTAGTGCTTTGGCAAAGCCTGATTCGGCAAATGAAATAGTAAAGGAAATTGAAAAATTATTAATTTAAGAATGAATTTTGATAAAATACATAGCGTCTATTTTGTAGGAATTGGTGGCATAGGAATGAGTAGCCTTGCACGATATTTTATGGATATCGGGAAAAAAGTTTGCGGCTACGATAAAACTCCTTCTCCAATAACTGAAAATCTTGAAAATGATGGAGCTTTTATTCATTTTGAAGATGATCCGAAATTTATTCCCGAACAAATCAATAAGCAAAATTCACTTATCGTTTACACTCCTGCTATTCCAAAAGAAAATGCATGCCTTAATTATTTTAAGGACAATAATTTTGTAATAAAAAAACGATCACAACTACTTGGAGATATAACAAAAGATAAATTTACAATAGCCGTTGCAGGAACTCATGGCAAAACATCTACTGCAAGCATTATTGCACATTTGCTAAAAAATTCAGGAATTGATTGTTATGGTTTTATCGGTGGAATTTGTGTGAATTATAATTCAAACTATATTTCTCCCGACAACAAAAAATCAGAAATATTTGTTGTTGAAGCTGATGAATACGATAGGTCATTTCTTGAGCTATCTCCTGATGTAGCAATTATAACATCCGTTGATCCCGACCATCTTGATATTTACGATAATGAGGAAAACTTAAAATCAAGTTACAACGATTTTGCTAAAAAATTAAAAAACAATGCTGTTTTATCTTTAAGCTCAACCATTAAAAGTATAGCTAAACCTGAACAAGCCAAAACACTTTATTCTTATGGACTTGAAAGTAGCAACGATTTTTATGCATCAAATATTAAAATTATTAATTCCGATTATCATTTTGACATTCATACTCCTAAAGGAGAAATAAAAAATGTAAATCTTAAAGTTGCAGGCGAGCATAATGTACTTAATACTTTGGCAGCAATTTCTGCTGTTTATAAAAAAATTGAAGATAGCAATAAAATTAAAGAATCAATAAGTACATATCAAGGAGTTAAAAGACGATTTGAATATATAATTAAAAGCAAAGAACTCGTATTTATTGATGACTATGCACATCATCCATCTGAATTAATAGCAATTATTACTTCTGTTAAAAATATATTTCCTGATAAAAGGATTACAGGAATTTTCCAACCACATCTTTTTTCCCGAACTCGTGATTTTGCTGATGCTTTTGCAAAAAATCTTTCTTTACTTGACAAAGTTATTTTATTAGATATTTATCCTGCAAGAGAAAAACCAATAAAAGCTGTGAACTCAGAATTGATTTTAAATAAAATTGAAATAAAAAATAAAGAGCTTTTAAGTAAAACTGAATTACTTGAAGTTATGAAAAGTGAAGAAAATGATGTTGTTTTAACACTTGGTGCAGGAGATATTGATAGAGTTGTTGAACCTTTAAAAGAAATTTTATTACAAAGGAGGAATAACTGATGTTTAAAAAGCTAAAGAATAAAATCATTTTTCTATCTGATAAGGTAAGGAAATATTTTGCTTTGGCATCAATGCTTTTTTTGTTGTTAATTTTTGTTTCATTTGCCGAAAGGTCAAATAAAGAAAAACTTTGTACAGAAATAGTTGTCAATTTTCAATCTTCAGGGTTGAACCAATTTTTAACGGAAAGAGAAGTTAAAAATATTATAAACGATTTCAACAATGAGAGTATTATTGGATACCCTGTTAATCAGATGAATTTAAACGACATGGAAAGAATCCTTAACAACAACAGCTATGTTGAAAGCTCTCAAATTTATTTTGATATGAATGGAGTTCTTTATGTCATTATTAAACACAGAATACCAGTGTTAAGAGTTTTCTCAAAAGACGGGGGCTTTTATATTGATGATAAAGGAAATAAAATGCAATTGTCAAATAGTTATACATCAAAAGTTCTTGTTTTAACAGGTAATATTGACCATGAGAAATTGATAGACATAAAAAATGACAGTTCATTATTCCATTTTGCAAAATATATTAAAGATGATGTTTTAATTAATTCTTTGATAGGTCAAATTCATATAACAAAAAATAATGAACTAATTTTAATACCCAGAGTTGGTAATTTGAATATATATTTTGGTAACTTACAAAATGCTGAAAATAAAATAGAAAGAATAAAAATATTGTATAAAAAAATACTGCCTAACGAAGGTTGGGATAAGTATTCAAAAGCAAGTGTAAAATTTGATAAACAAATCATATTAAATAAAAAGTAAAATGGATAAATCAGAAATTATTGTTGGATTAGATATTGGAACCACAAAAATTTGTGCAATTGTAGCTTCAAAAGCATCATCAGGGAAAATAGATATTTTGGGAATGGGACGTTCAGATACAAATGATGCTGTTTTACGTGGTGTTGTTGTAAATATTTCAAAAGCTGTGGCAGCAATAAAATCAGCAATTAATGAGGCTTCAAGTAAATCAGGTGTTGAAATTAAAGTTGTTCAAGTAGGAATTGCAGGGCAACACATTAAGAGCCTTCATCACAGAGGGCAAATAACAAGAGATAATTCCGAGGATGAAATTAATCAGAATGATATTGATAGGTTGATTACCGAGATGCACAGATTGGTACTTGACCCTGGTGAAGAGATTATTCATGTTATTCCACAAGATTATATCGTTGATAACGAAAGAGGGATTAAAGAGCCAATAGGTATGGCAGGTGTACGTCTTGAATGTAATTTCCATATTATTACAGGTCAAGTAACAGCAGCAAAAAATATAAACCGCAGTGTTGATAAAGCAAATTTGGAAGTTGAAAATCTTGTTCTTGAACCTATAGCTTCTTCAGAGGCTGTTCTTTCGGAAGAAGAAAAAGATGCAGGAGTAGCTTTAATAGATATTGGCGGTGGAACAACTGATATTGCTATATTTAAAAATGGTATTATTCGTCATACCGCAGTAATTCCTTTAGGTGGTAGAATAATTACTAATGATATTAAAGAAGGTTGTAATGTAATGCAAGCACAAGCTGAAAAAATGAAAGTTAAATTCGGCTCGGCATTAGCAAATGAATCAAGTGAAAATGAAATTATTTCAATTCAAGGAATTAGAGGTAGAGAGCCAAGAGAAATCTCAATAAAAAATCTAGCAAGTATTATTCAAGCCCGCATTGAAGAAATATTTGACCATGTTGACTTTGAGATTAGAAGTTCAGGATTTGAAAATAAATTACAAGGAGGAATTGTACTTACAGGAGGAGGTTCACAATTAAAACATTTGCCTCAGCTTGTTGAATATATTACAAGCATTGATGCCAGAATAGGACTTCCTACTGAACATCTTGGAAAAGGCATGATCAAAGAAATACAAAACCCAATGTATGCTACAGGAATAGGGCTTATTCTTCATGGATTAAAAAATCCAACGAAAAATATTAATAAAAAAATAATCGAGAAAAAGAAAAAAATTAGACCAAAAAATCCATTTTCTGTACAAATAGAGAAATTTAATATTTGGTTTAAAGATGGTCAAGATGATTTTAAAGAAACAAAATAATAAGAATTTTTATTTTTCTATATTAAATAAAAAAAGGACAAAAAAATGGGAATAGATTTTATAGTAGAACCGCAAAACGACATATCAATAATCAAAGTATTGGGAGTTGGAGGAGGAGGTGGAAATGCCGTTAATTATATGTTTAATCAGGGAATTGCAGGTGTTGAATTTTTAATTTGTAATACCGATAAACAAGCATTGGATAAAAGTCCGTTAGAAGAAGAAAACAAAATACAAATAGGTAAAGACCTTACCGGTGGCAGAGGTGTGGGGGGCAATCCCGAAACAGGAAAAAAAGCAGTGATGGAAGATATTGAAACCATCAAAAATATTATTGGAAAGGAAACGGATATGCTTTTTATTACAGCAGGAATGGGAGGAGGCACAGGAACAGGTGCCACACCTGAAATTGCAAGACTTGCTTTGGATATGGACATTCTTACTGTTGGGATTATTACCTATCCATTTAAATTTGAAGGAAGTAAAAGGAGAGATATTGCTGAAAAAGGTATTGAAGAAATCAGAAAAAATGTTGATGCTCTTATTATAATTCATAACGAACGATTACTTGAAATGCACAAAGGACTTGGTTTGTCAATGGCTTTTGCCCAAGCCGATAATGTTCTTGCCATTGCAGCTAAAGGTATTGCCGAAATAATTACTGAAACAGGTGTTCTGAATGTGGATTTTGAAGATGTTAAATCTGTAATGAAAAATAGCGGTACAGCAATTCTCAGTACTGCCTCGGCTGACGGAGAAAATAGAGCACAAAAATCTATAGAATATGCTCTTTCTTCACCATTACTGAAAGATAATCAAATAAAAGGTGCCAAACATATACTTCTTAATTTATCTTATGGCAATAAAGAAATTGAAATTGAAGAATTAAATATCATAACTGAATATATTAAAGAAGAAGTAGGTCAAGATGTTGATTTGAAATTTGGATATGGTTCTGACAAAAATCTGAAAAACGAATTATCAGTTACTATCGTAGCAACAGTTCTTAATTCTCAAAAAAATATTGAAGAAGACAAAAGAAAGATAATTGATTTGGATGATATTAAATCTGTAATGAAAAATAGCGGTACAGCAATTCTCAGTACTGCCTCGGCTGACGGAGAAAATAGAGCACAAAAATCTATAGAATATGCTCTTTCTTCACCATTACTGAAAGATAATCAAATAAAAGGTGCCAAACATATACTTCTTAATTTATCTTATGGCAATAAAGAAATTGAAACTGAAGAATTAAAATTCATAACTGAATATATTAAAGAAGAAGTAGGTCAAGATGTTGATTTGAAATTTGGATATAGCTCTGACAAAAATCTGAAAGACGAATTATCAGTTACTATCGTAGCAACAGTTCTTAATTTTCAAAATAATATTAAAGAAGACAAAAAATATATAATTGATTTGGATGATGGAAAGAATATTAAAGAAAAGCCCCAAAAAGAGCAAGCACGTTTTGATTATTCTTTAGAGGGAAGTAGGAAGAGCGATATGGATGATTTGAGAAAAAATAAAGAATATTTAAGAACACAAAAAGGATTGGAGGATACAGAGAATGTACCTGCTTACGAAAGAAAAGGAATTAAGCTAAGAAATGTTACACATTCCTCCGATTCATCAATTTCAAAATATTCTTTAGATAGTAATGACCCTAAAAAACCGGAAATAAAAGAAAACAATCCTTTTTTGAATAATAATGTAGATTGAGATTTTTAAATTTATTGGTTCAATGTTGATTTGTGTGGGTAAAAAAATATTAAAGCCACAGA
>JAYEOP010000012.1:18327-22179 GCA_034723125.1 Bacteroidota bacterium
ACAGATTCACAGATTAAAATTAATTTATATGCAATATTCTAATAAGAGATGTCCTTTAGTCTATATATATCAGGATTTGGCGAAAATTCATTAATTACAAAAAGAGTAATTTTGTAATCTGTGAATCAAATTTGATTACCCACAGTATTTGACATAGAACCAATTTATTTAAGGGAACTAAAAATAAAATGCTTAAATAATTTTGGTAATTAAAATAAATTACCTCATCTTTGTTCCTTATAAAATGTTTTTTTAATTAAATTAACAATATATGGTAATTTTTTACTAAGTTTACTTCAACTAACGCATTACAAACATATCATACAAATTGTAATTGAGCTTTTATAGAAAAGCAAAATTACTATTTAATGCATTTTCCCTTTAAAAGAAATATCTTTCTTAGTAGGATTACACGCAATTATGGATAAAATAAAAAAATATATTCCAAAAGTTACTAAGCGTGCATTATTATTTATCTCAGGATTAGCATGGTTTCTTACTAGTATTTTCCTGATTGTAAACAGTATCTCAGGTATTTTTGAAAATAATTATTTGCTCATGATTCGCCTTGCTGTTTGCGTTCCAACTGGTTTGTTAGCATACTATTTTATTTTTAGGAAAATAATTGTTATTAAATATCTTGATAGAATAGTTAACTTAGACAGTAACAAACCTTATATCTTTTCTTTTATGGGCACTATCGGTTATTTGGTATTTATTATTATGGCAACATTAAGTTTTAGCATAGAAATTTACAAATTAATCAAATTAGACTACTTATTTACTTTTCAGTCCATAATGAGTGTGCCAGTATTACTTACGTCACTATATTTTTTTCGTGCTTGGAAAACTTATGAATCTTATTCCACTCCGGAAAATTCCAGACAAGAAGTTCCCTTAAATTAAAATTTATTATTCGTTGATTTACTGACCGTCAATTACTGAATACTACGCTTATAAATTTTTTTCTTACTCTTCATCAAAATAGCAATTTAGAATTACTACTTTTGTAGAATAAATCAATAATTGAAAAATGAGCAAAATTAGGATTACAAAGGAATTTCGCTTTGAAGCATCACACATTTTAAAAGGATATGACGGATTGTGTAAAAACATACATGGTCATTCCTATTTGCTATTAGTAACTGTAAGTGGCTATCCAGAAAAAGATACTTCAAGTTCAAAACTTGGAATGGTAATGGATTTTGGTGATTTAAAAGATATTATTAAAGAAATTATTGTTGACAAATTTGATCATTCTCTTGTAGTAAATGATGATACTGACGAAAGTGTAAAGGAAGCAATGAAAAAATCAACGGGAAGGATTATTTTCACACCCTTTCAACCAAGTTGTGAAAATATGGTAATTTATTTTGCTAAAATAATTATGGAGAAACTTCCTGAAAAAGTATCACTTTGCTGTATCAAACTCTATGAAACTCCAACTTCTTATGCTGAATGGCTTGCTGAAGATAATTAATGCCAATGCTGAAGATAATTAATGTCAATAAGGTGTCCTTAAATTTTATGAAATCCTTTTAACACCAAAGCATTAGCTATTTTCTTTCTTTCCAATTACTCAAATTAGGTCAAAATTAGAATTTTATAGAAATTTCCATTGTTAATTAAAATACACTATATTTGTTGCCGAAATTTTTATTTTAACAAAAACAAAACCTTTATGAAAAATTTAACTATGCTTTTATTTATGATGCTTATTTCAGCATCCTTATTTGCACAATACAGTGTAAATACAAATAACGAAAGTGCCCCTGATGCAACTACCTCTTCATTGAGAGGAACTAGAGGAGCTTGGGAGGTACAATTTAATTACAAAGGAATATCAGGTAGCGGTTCAGCAGGTTGTGAAACTGATGGAAACTTCTTTTATGTTCCCAAATGGAATGGAGACTTGATTTGGAAATTTAACATGAGTGGTGTTCTTGTTGATAGTTTCACTATATCAGGAGTTACAAAATTAAGAGACCTTGCTTATGATGGGACTTATTTTTATGGAGGAGCGGCAAATAATTCAATTTATCAAATGGACTTTAGTACTCAAACATTGATTTCTACAATTTCATCCCCAAGTGTAAAAGTAAGAAACATTTGTTATGACCCTGTTAGCGATGCTTTTTGGGTTGGCGACTGGTCAACAAACCTAACTTTAGTTAATAAAAGCGGAGTGGTTCAAAAAACAATTACTTCCTCAACACATGGATTGACAAGCATTTATGGCACAGCTTATGATGTTATTACTCCCGGTGGTCCTTATATTTGGGCAATTATAGCTAATTCTAGCATAAACACATCAATAATACAACTAAATGCAACAACAGGTGCACCAACAGGATTGACTCATGATTGTACTACGGATATTTGTAATGTAGGTCAGCTTGGTGGTGGTCTTTGGATTGAATCAGATATTGTTGCAGGTACAGCTACTTTAGGTGGACTAATTCAAAACAGTTCAATTTTTGGATACAATCTTTCATCAGCTATTCCCGATTCTTTTGACTTAGCAGTTAACACTATAAATGTTCCCCAGTACGTACCAACCACAGGAGTTTCTATTAAAGGAGAAATCAGCAATGAAGGTTCTGTTACAATAACAGAATGCGATTTACATTATAGAATTGATGGTGGAACTGTTGAAACTCAAAACCTAACTTCATTAAGTATTGCACAATACCAAACATATAATTATACTCATTCTACTCAATGGATACCAACAGAAGGTTCTCACACAATTGAAGTTTGGGTTAGCAATCCTAACGGTCATGCTGACCAGAATACATCAAATGATGCTATGAGTACAAATACAACAGGATATGACCCTGCAGGAGTTATTCAAAGAATGCCTTTGCACGAAGTTTTTACATCTTCAACATGTGGACCTTGTACAAACGGTAATGCCCATTTAGAAGCTATTTTAAATAATTATCCTGACAAATATACTGTTATAAAATATCAAATGAGATGGCCAGGTTCAGGCGATCCTTATTACACTACAGAAGCGAATAACAGAAGAAATTATTACGCAATAAATTCGGTTCCCAGAATGGAAGTTGACGGACAATGGGATGGTAATGCAGGTGCTTATACCACAACTTTGTTTGATAATTTTTATGCAATACCTTCTTTTATTGAAATTACTGCTACACACGTTGTGAAATATCACTCTGTGGATGTAAATGTTGAAATAAATCCTTTACAAAATATTTCAAATCCCAATTTAAAATTATTTGTTGCTATTGTAGAAAATACGACATATAATAATAAGAAAACTAATGGAGAAACTGAATTTCATCAAGTAATGAAAAAGATGCTTCCCGGTTCTTCAGGACAATCTATTGGAAATTTAACAAAAGGTTCAAAAGTAACTAAAGATTTATCCTTCACATTTAAAGGAAGTTATCGTTGCCCATCAAGTGCCTCAGATCCGATAAATATGAATACAGAAAATTCTATTGAAGAATTTACAGATTTATCCGTTATAGTTTGGGTTCAGGATAATTCAACAAAAGATGTTCTGCAATCAGCATGGTCAGCCGGTACGATTTCAAGCCTTGATGAAAATGACGGAAATGGAATAGTTGCAATGTTCCCTAATCCTGTTTCGTCTAATGCATTCTTAAGATATCAAACAAACTCTCCTGAAGTTGTAAATATTAACATTTATAATATGTTAGGCGAAGTTGTTTATTCCAACAATCAAGGAGTTCAATCAAATACTAATATTGTTAAATTAAATTGTGAAGATTTAAATTCAGGAATTTATATTTTGAAACTAAGCATTGGTAAAAAAGATTTTTTAAGGAAATTTATAGTTGAATAAAATAACAATATTCA
>JAYEOP010000013.1 GCA_034723125.1 Bacteroidota bacterium
CGTGGCTAATTATCAATATCTTGCCACAAAGACACCAAGGCACAAAGTTGCACTAAGAAAAAACACATAATATAACAGCCAGATAATAAGTATGTTAGCACACAGAATTATTATGCGAAACTTGAGTAAAATATATTAAAAGGAAAAATATGTAGCAAAAAAAACCTCTGATTTCTCAGAGGTTACTGGTAGTCCGTAGGGGATTTGAACCCCTGTTACCAGGATGAAAACCTGGCGTCCTGACCGGCCTAGACGAACGGACCCTTTTTAAAAAAGAGGTGCAAAGATAATATTCTTTTTTTTAATACAAAGAAAAAGTTAATATTTTTTTAAAATATTTTTTAATAGCTCTATATCAGTAAATTAGTCTATTAGTAACTTTTGTAAATTTATTACAAAACAGTTTCATTTATTTAAAATATTTTATAGATTTGTTGTTTATTCATGTTCACAAAAAAATAAACTATAATGAAAAAAATTAATATTGCAATTAATGGATTTGGGAGAATCGGAAGAAATACATTTAGAGTTCTTTATAATAGAGAAGACATGAATGTTGTCGCTATTAATGATTTAGCAGACATAAAAACCCTTGCCTATTTGTTAGAGTTTGATTCAATTTATCATACTTTGGATGAAAAAGTTGAAATTTCCGGAGATTATCTTTTGGTAGGGAAAAATAAGATAAAAATTCTATCAGAAAAAAATAATGAGGAATTACCTTGGAAAGAACTTAATGTTGATGTAGTTCTTGAATCAACAGGCGTTTTTAGAACAACAGAAAAACTAAAAAAACATTTAAAAGCCGGAGCTAAAAAAGTTATTCTTTCAGCACCTCCAAAAGATAACGAAACCAAAACAATAGTGTTAGGTATTAATGATCATATTTTAACAAAAGATGATTTAATTGTGTCTAATGCCTCATGTACAACAAATTGCCTTACTCCTTTATTAGAAGTAATGGATGAATTAGCAGGCATTGAAAGAGGTATTGCCACAACAATTCATGCCTATACTTCTGATCAAAGATTAATTGACAGCCCCCATAGTGACTTACGCAGGTCAAGAGCTGCCGCAGTTAATATTATTCCTACTTCTACCGGTGCTGCTAAAGCTGCAATAGAGGTATTTCCTCATTTAAAAGGGAAATTAACTGCTAGTGCTTATCGTGTTCCTGTGAATGACGGGTCAATAACTGATTTGGTACTTGATTTAAAAAAGGAAGTAAGTATTGAAGAAATAAATACTGCATTTAGAAAAGCAGCTAGCACATACTTAAAAGGAATCTTAAGTTATTGTGAAGATTTAATTGTATCAAACGACATAATTGGAAATCCATATTCAAGTATTTTTGATTCTAATCTTACTAATGTAAATGGAAAAATGGTAAGAGTTGTTGCATGGTATGATAATGAATCTGGATATTCGCACAGGTTGGTAGAGCTGATTGCAAAAATGGGAAATATGTAATTTTATTATTCAAGGGAGGTTCTATAAATACATTCGCATTAAGATTTTCAGAGTTTTTTATAGACAATGAAAATTTTTGAAGCAATATCGGGATAATGTAAAAAAATTTGAAGAAGTATATGGAAAACTCTGAAAACCCTTTGGGAACAAAGATAATAAACAATCTGACTGCGTTAAAATTTTTCTCAATAGCTACGGCTATTCAGAAAAATTTCTGCCTTGCATCTTATTCATTATCTTTATTTCTTAAAAGAAATGTATTTATAGAACCTCCCTCAAAATAATAATAAGTATTTACACTTTAAATTATTGAAATAGTTACCTTTGCATAAAATAAGACATTCTATCGCCTCAAATAAAGTTTTGAGGAGGAAAGTCCGGGCAACAAAGTAGCACAACACTTCCTAACAGGAAGGAGCCTTAGGGTTACGGAAAGTGCCACAGAAAAGGAAACTGCCTATGTTGGTATTTTGAAAAAGCTTGCTTTTAAAAATTCCGGCAGGTGAAGGTGAAAAGGTGAGGTAAGAGCTCACCAGTTTCGGGAGTGATTCCGAAAGCTTGGTAAACCCTGTTGGTTGAAAGGTCAAATATACCGAAATGTTCTCTTATGAGAAAGACAAGTTGCTCGCTTGTATTTTCGGGGGGTAGATCGCTTGAGGCTGTTGGCAACAGCAGTCCTAGATAAATGATAGAAATTTCGCTTATGCGAAATACAAAATCCGGCTTATCGTCTTATTTTTTAAAGACCGAAGTTTTTCTTCGGTCTTTTTTATTTAGTGTGCTTTTATTTTGAGAGTTATAGCAATTTAATTTCAAAACGCCTGATAAATAAATTAAATTATATTTTTCTTTTTTTAGGCAAAAATTCTTTGCATAACTTGTTCCGCACTTGTTTCGGAAGCTATAGCTACGGAAATAATTTTTAACGACAAAAAAGGGAAATAGAAATGATTTATATCGGGTGTTTTGATGTTAATTTGGTATTATTGTCTCTTAGAAAAAATATATTATTTAAAAGCAAAAAGCACCTTAAACTTTTTACTCAAAAGTAATAACCGAAATTCCTTTCTTCCCGTCCATTCTAACTGTTAATGGTTTTTCAAATCTTATTTGCGTAAAGAATTTTTCTTGATTTATTATTTTTTGTTTTTTTAGCTTTTTCCAATTTATAAAATTATCATCAATATTTTGATGAACAGAGAAATATCCTACATTCATAGAAGTAACATTATGAAAAAAGTGTGAACCTGATGAGGAATCAAGAGGATAATCTTCAAAATTTGTTTCTACAATTACTTTTGCATTTGAAATTTGAGGCCATGAAACAGGTATTCCAATCCACTTATCTCGTGTACCCCACCTACCGGGACCAATAAGAATATATTTTCTTCCTTCTTTAGTCATTTTATTATTTAAGTTCTCTACTTCCAATGCCATTTCTTCTGTTTTACTTTTCTCAAAAATTTCAGGATTTATAAAAACAACATCTTGAATATCACTTATTTTTCCGTTCCCCATTCCTTTTATGGATTGAAGTAATATTTTTTCTTTATTAATTTCATTAAGATTAATTTCGTAATCTCTTGCACTGCCTATCAATGGTTTTATTTGAAGGATATAAAATGATGCTTTGCCATCTTTATCTTTTGTTAAATCAACAGAAAATTCAATTTCAATTGGAGAACCCATAGCTTCTTTACCAATATCCAGAATTGCTTCAATAGTTTTTGACAAAGGGATATAATTATATTTTAAAATATTTGCAAAGTTGACAATTCGTGGACCATAAGAATCAATACCTGGTATTATTCTTTCATTTTCATTGTCAAAAACAGAAGCACAATGTTTAAGAGTACCCTGTTTTTCGGCAACACTAATATCAGATTTTACAAGTCCTGCATCCTCTCCTGTTAGCAAGTTTAAATCTTTGTTTTCAAGATTTACAGCATAAAAATATAATTGCGACTCTTTGTATTGATCTACTGGTGTATTATTGACAAGATCAGGATATTTTTGACAAAAACGGAAAGCTTTTTCTCCTTCAACCACATATCTACCAAGTCCCATTGCGGCAACAGAAAAGCCATCTTCAGGTTTTATATATCCGAATGGATAATAATTGTATGATTGCGAAACTCCACTAAAATGAGGATAATACATCTCATCATGTTTAGTTCCAACAACTTCTTGTATTACAACAGCCATTTTTTCTTCCTCAATTTTATAGTTTACTGCATTTATATAACCTTTTGCCGTTTTTGAAAAAACCGAAGAAAAAACAAGTTTAATAGCATCCATACATTGTTTAATCCTTACTTTAATATTAGGGTTATTGTTTGGCAAAAGATAAGTTGCAAAAATACCGGCAAATGGTTGTGTTAAAGAATCTTCCAATAAACCTGAAGAACGTACAGCTATCGGTTTATCAATTAGTTGTAAAAGTTTTTTAAGCTTTTTCTTTAATCCTTCTGACAGTTCTGACTGTATAAATCTTTCTTTTATTATATCATAATCATCAGTCTCCAAAACAAAATCAGCGAGCTTATTGTGTTCCATAAAGAACTCAAATTCATCAGTTCCTATAATGGCAGTTTTTGGTGAACGTATATTAATGTCTTCAACCATTTTTGAAAAGTCAAAATTATTAATAAGATTATTGATAAAAGCTAATCCACGCCCTTTTCCTCCCATAGCACCATCTGTTAAACCTACAATATTTGTTTCATCAAGTATTGCAGTTTCTTCAAAAGGTATTACTTTTCCTGTGTTTTGTTCATTACGAAATATTGAAATTTTTTCAATTAAATATTGACGTAATTCATCAGGAGTAGTAAAATCAGATGTTTTAGCAGGATTAATAACTTTTGCAACTTGAATTTCGCCCCTTGCCATTAGCCATAATGAGAAATGATTTTTTTTGCCATGATAAACCAATGATTCATCAGGTATTGTTTTTAAACGCATTTCAAATTCTTTTAAAGATTTTGCCTCAGCAATCTTTCTTCCGCTTTTATTCCGATAAATAAAATTACCAAATCCCAGAAAATGGGTTATAAAACTTCTAAAATCTTGAGTAAGACTTTCAGAATTTTTATCTATAAATATTGATTTTAATTCGTATGCTTTATCTGCATTTTCAGGATTTGATGATTGGATAATTGTTGGTAATTCCGGTGATTGTTTTTTAATTTCTTTTACAAGTGAAAAGCCTGCATTTTCATCAATAACACCATTTCTTGGATATTTTACATCCGTTATCAAGCAAAGCATAAAATCTTTGTATTTCTCAAAAATTTCTATTGCCTTTTCATAATCTGAAACAAGAATAATTTTTGGCCTTGCTCTTAATCTTAAAACTTTATAAAGTTCATCTGTACTTACATCATCAATTATTCTTTTTGTTTGTTTCAAAACAATTTGATACAGTAAAGGCAAGTATCTTGAGTAAAATTGCTCTGAATCTTCAACAAGTAAAATTACACGAACATGTCCTAATTTTGTATCATTTTCAATATTAATCTTATCTTCAACATATTTTATCATCGCAAAAAATATGTTTGAATCACCATTCCAAACAAATATTTTTTCAATAAATGGAAGTTTTTTATGTTTAAAAAGTGCAAGATCACTATTGTTATTAAATAATAGAAATAATGGAATATAGGGGTATCTCTTTTTAATATTTTCGCTAATTTTTATTGGCATTTTTTTATCAACACCTACCATAAAAATTATCATGTCAAAATGCTTAGCTTCAAGATATTCAATAATTTCTTCTTCTGAGGTAACTCCGGTTATTCGTGGTAAAGATGTAAGATTTAATTGATGATATTCACCAAGTACATGCTCCGAAAAACGTCCTTCACTTTCTATGCTAAATGCATCATAAAGATTTGCAACAAGCAAAATTTCTTTTACCTTAAAAGGCATAAGGTCATGATAAAGATCTCTTGAGGAGTTGTTTTTGTTCAAGAATGTTTGTAGTAGTTTCCGATTTGACAGTGATGTAGATGGTGTTTCTTTAATCTCAATATCATCTTTTTTAAGCTTTACATCCTCATGAATCTTTTTTGAAATTGAGCTATTTAAAAACCCGATAATAATATTTGTGATGTTTGATATTAAGTCTCTTTCTTCTTTTAAAAAAGGTCCTTCATAAAATTCTTCAAATTCTTTGTTATAAAAAATTTCTACTACACATTTTTTAAAATTATTGGTTTCAAAGGCTTCTCGCTGGCACCATTTTGTTTCTTTAAATCCTGGGGATGAATAATCTTTTTCGTCATAAATAATACGGCAAACGGTGTGCTCAGGATATTGCCAACCTTGAGGAAGTATTTTGCAAATATGATATAATGTTTCATCAATAGGTTTTCCTTCTTTAATTATTGATATTGTTTTATTAATTGCAGATAATTCCTTAAGTCTTTCTTTATGTTCTATATAGATTGTCTTTTCATTATTTTTTTGCTCGTCTGATTTCATCTTTTGCGAATTTACTTATGTTAAAACAAATGATTCTGTTAATTCCATTTGTCAGATTACAACTTCAAAACTAATGTTATTTAAAAGAAATCACTAATTTTATGAAAAGAATTGTTTCTTTTTGAAAGAAAAGAATCAATAAATGTCCCCATCAAAAATCTCGTTAAAATGTATATTACTATCTTTCAATTTACTCACAAAGTCCTTGGAATTAACAACTTCCGTTGCATAAAAGGCTCCTGTTGTATTTATCCCACCTTCATAAATTAGAGAACAAG
>JAYEOP010000014.1 GCA_034723125.1 Bacteroidota bacterium
TCTGTGGCTTTAATTTTTTTTTACCCACTCAAATCAACATAGAACCATAAATTTTTATTCATTCAACAACTTTTCCACTGCATTAGTAGCAGTTTTCATTCTTTGTTGTGAATTTCCTGATATTATTTTATAATTAAAACCCCTGTTTTCCAATTCTTTTTTAAAGTAGTTGAAAAAATATTCTCTTTTATGAGGATGTTCCCTTTGAGGGTCATATTTCCATTCTAGGTCAATATCACATAAAAGATATAAGTCATATTTTCTGTTGGATATTTCCTTTTCAACCCATTCGGGAACTGTGTTGAACTTGTATTCCATCCAAATTTTTATGACGATTAATTCTGTGTCTGTAAAAATAATTCTATTGGTTTTTTTTAATAAAGCATCCTCTTGTTGAAGTTGAATTTTTGCAATCTTTTCAACATCATTAAAATTATATGGACGATTTAAACTGCCAACATAATTCCTTGCATATTCAGGTACCCAAATTGTTTTAAAATGCTTGGCAACTTTCTCAGAAAGTGTTGATTTACCTGTGGATTCAGGACCTGTTATGGCAATACGTTTAATCAATTTTTTTGGTTTTTTAAATCTTTTAACCAATGAGAATATCCAACAAAAGCAAGTATCGTTAGAACTATAAATAAAACTGTTGTAGGATATAATCCTTTATAAATATAAATACCGATTGAAACAAAATCAGCAACTATCCAAACTAACCAATTTTCTATATATTTTCGTGCCAGCATCCAAGTGGCAATAAAACTTAAAGTAGTAGTAAACGAATCCCAATAGGGGATATCAGAATCTGTATAACTTTTTAATATCCATGCAATTCCCCAAAAAAAAACAATAGCAATTAACGAAATAATTATATAAGATTTTTTGTTTATTTTGCTTACAGTAGCTTCCTTTTTCTTGTTTTTTTTATTGCCATAAAGCCAGTAGTACCAGCCATAAAAACTAATTACAAGAAAATATATCTGTAAAGACATATCTGCATATAGCTTTGCTTGTATGTAAACATAAATGTATAAACTTACCATTACAATGCTTACAAGCCAATACCAAATATTTTGTTTTATTTGTAAAGAAATTGCAATTAATCCAAGTGATGCAGCAATTAGCTCAATATAATTAGTACTCACCCAATCAACAACAGCATTCATTATAAAAAATTGAATTATTCGTTTCTTTTTTTCAAATTCAGGTAAGCATTTTCGGCAGCTTCCTGCTCGGATTTAATTTTTTTGAAACCGTTTCCTATTCCACATTCTTTGCCATCAATAAAAATTTTGGTAAAATAAAAGGGAACTTCATCATCTCGTGTTTCTTCTGTCTTAAATTCAATCGCTAAATTCTCTTTTTGAACTATTTCTATCAATCTGCCTTTGTAATTAATCTCAGTATTTATTACTGTTTCAAGATTAATATATTTTTTAATAATTTCTTCTAAGATATATTTTTTAACAAAGTAAAAACCTTTATCAAGATAAATAGCCCCAATAAATGCTTCAAATGCGTTTCCAAAAATATCGGGAGAATTTTTAACTGAAAGTTTAGATTTCTTGTCATAAACAAGAAACTTGTCTAGCCCTATTTCAAAAGAGATTTTATTTAAAGATTCACGATTAACGATTTTGGAACGCAGTTTTGACAAAAATCCCTCATCTCCATCAGGATAAGTTTTGCAAATATGTTCGGCAACAACCGTTGATAAAACAGAATCGCCAAGAAATTCAAGGCGTTCATTATTCACTTTATTTGCTAAAGATTTATGTTTAAAAGCTTGATTAAGAATTTCAATATCGTTTGGTTTAAAACCAAAACTTTTATGAAACAATGAAATAGATTCATTGTCTTTAACAAACAATCTTTTAAAAATCCTTTTAGACAAGTTTACTTAGCTTCTAACTTTTTATAAAGTAATGAAACATTATGTCCACCAAAACCAAAAGTGTTACTCAATGCATAATTTATCTCACGTTGTTGAGCATCATTCTTTGTAAGATTCAATTTAGAATCAATTTCAGGATCACGATTAAATTGATTTATAGTTGGAGGAACAATATTGTTTCTCATTGCCAAAATACATACTAATCCTTCAATAGCACCTGCCGCACCAAGTAAATGACCATGCATAGATTTTGTAGAACTGATATTCAATTTATATGCATTATCAGCAAAAACATCTTTAATAGCTATGGTTTCACTTATATCTCCACGAGGAGTTGCAGTGCCATGAACATTGATATAATCAATTTTTTCAGGATTAATTTCAGCATCTTTAAGCACATTTTTCATAACCAAACTTGCACCTAATCCTTCGGGATGTGGAGCTGTAATATGATATCCATCAGCAGAATAACCACTACCTGCAATTTCTGCATAAATAGTAGCTCCACGCTTTTTGGCATGTTCATATTCTTCAAGAATAAAACCAACACCACCTTCTCCTATCACAAAACCATCACGATCTCTATCAAAAGGTCTTGATGCTGTTTTAGGATCATCATTTCTAACAGACATGGCTTTCATTGAATTAAAACCACCAACGGCAATAGGACTAATTGATGCTTCCGAGCCACCTGCAACCATAACATCTACTCTACCATATCTTATATATTCGTAGGCTGAGCCAATAGCATTTGATGATGACGCACAAGCTGAAACTGTTGCGAAATTTACACCGTGAAATCCATATTTAATAGAAATATTACCTGCTGCAAGATCAATTATCATCTTGGGAATAAAAAAAGGACTAAATCTTGGGGTTCCATCACCTTTTGCAAAATTTGATATCTCTTCTTGCAATGCCGTTATTCCACCAATTCCTGATGCCCAGATAACTCCTGCTCTTTCTTTATCAATTTTTTCAAGGTCTAATCCGCTATCTTTAATAGCATTATCAGCACTTACCATTGCATATTGAGAAAAAAGATCTGATTTCCTTAGCTCTTTTCTATCCAAATAATCTTTTGGATTAAAGTTTTTAACTTCACATGCAAATTGAGTTTTGAATTTTTCTGCATCAAATCTTGTAATATTATCAGCAGAGCTAAAACCACTTTCAAGATTTTTCCAAAATTCGTCAATGGTATGGCCTAATGGTGTTATTAGACCAATACCAGTAACTACTACTCTTCTATAATTCATAATTTTATTTTGAATTATTTTACTTCTGCTTCAAGATATTTTATTGCTTCACCCACAGTTCCAATCTTCTCTGCTTGATCATCAGGAATTGATACGTTAAATTCTTTTTCAAATTCCATAATTAGTTCTACAGTGTCAAGTGAATCTGCACCTAAATCATTTGTAAAACTTGCTTCAGGAGTTACTTCACTCTCATCAACACCTAATTTTTCAACAATAATTTCTTTTACTTTTCCTTCTGTTTCAGACATATTTAAAATTTTTTAATTGGTTTCTAAAATAATTTTGTAATTTTAACTTTTATCTTAACATTAAAATTCGCCACAAAACTAATAATTCATAAATGATTAATAAAGAATCTGGTTAAGAAAATTATTGTTAAAACTGAAAAACTCAATTATGCAAAGACTTTTAGGCATTGTTTGTTTTGAAAAAAACTACAGACTTTCGTACTTTTTAAACAAAAAACTGGATATTAACTTAAGTAAACTAGGTAAATCTGTTGAAATAACTCATAAAAAAACATCTTTTGAATTGCCATATTTTTATGCTCAAAAAGAAGATTATCATTTTTTTCTTATTGAAAATAGATCTCCAATATCTCGAATATTTCCTAAATTTAAAAAAATTAATTACTGGTTATATATAACTAATGATAACGAACTTGACAAAAGGGATTTTGAAAAGGAGATTTCATCCATAAACATTATTCTTACTTCTTTAAAAATTGTTGATGAAAAAGTTTTCAATTTCTTTTCGGATATTCTTTATGTGTAATACTAATTCTGTTTTCACATTGGTATAAAAGGTATTCAATCAATTAATTGAAGAATATTCAGGTAGTTCGTCTAATCTTTTGTAGTTGTTTTCCTGTTTTTTCCAACAATAGCTTACCATTCCATTTGTAACAACAAGGTATTCAGATTTTATTTTTGAATTGTATGTGCCTAATTGAAATAATGTCTTTTTATTTATACTTATGCTTGGAGCTTTGCACTCTATTAATATTAATGGTATAGATTTTCGAGAATAAACAATTATATCTGTTCTTTTTAATAGTTTATTATATTTCATTCCGCTTTCTAAACTTATCATGCTTTTAGGATATTTTTTGAAGTTGATAAGATAGTTTACAAAATGTTGACGTACCCATTCTTCTGGTGTTAATACAACATCCATTTTTCTAATATTATCATAAATATATAGTTTGCCATTTTCATTTTTTAACAAATATTTATATTTTGGCAAGTTAAGATTGAGCATTTATCGTTAATTTTACACTTTATTTTAAATGATAAAATTAAGAAATGATAACCGATTATAAGAAAGTTATTGAAGGCATTAAAAACAAAAAATATTATCCTGTATATATTCTTGCCGGAATGGAAGCATATTACATTGATTTTATAAGTGATTACATTGCTAACAATATTCTTGAAAAAAGCGAAAGAGATTTTAATCAAACAATTGTTTATGGTAAAGAAACAAACATAGGCACTATTCGTGAAAGTGCTTTGAGATATCCTTTGATGGCAGAATATAATGTGATAATTGTTAAAGAAGCACAGTATTTAGATGACATTGAGAAATTGGAAAGTTATTTTAAAAAGCCAAATAAATCTTCAATACTGGTAATTTGTTACAAAAATAAGAAACTTGATAAGCGAAAAACACTTTATAAAAGTCTTTCAAAATATGTTTGTTATTTTGAAGGGCAACCAATTTATGATAATCAGTTGCCGGCATGGATAGAAAATTATGTCAAGTTAAATAAATTTAAAATAGATGAAAGGGCTACAATGCTGATAGGCGAATATCTTGGTCTAAACTTGAGCAAAGTAGCTAACGAGCTTGATAAATTATTCCTGATTAAAAAGAATGAAAAAACTATTAACTTAAATGACATCCAAAGAAATATAGGTATAAGTAAGGATTACAATGTTTTTGAGATACAAAAAGCATTGACTTTAAAAAATCACAAACGCCTTGTACTTATTATTAATTATATAAAATCAAATCCAAAGTCAAACCCGATTTATATGCTTACAGGTGTTCTTTTTGCGTATTTTAGCAAACTTCTCATTTTGCAGTATTCCTCCAATTTTGAATCAGCAGCTTTATCTATGGGTATTCGTTCTTTTCTGTTTAGAGAATATCAAACGGGAATTAGAAACTATCGTGGAAAAATTGAAAAAGTTTTAGCGATTATTCAGGATTTTGATTTGAAATCAAAAGGTATTGGTTCTAAAAGTGTTGAAGAGACTGAGCTTATAAAAGAAATGTTGTTTAAAATTCTCTACATCTAATGACCATTTCTAGTTCAGAAAATAGAAGAATAGATATTCCTCCATTAAATGAAAAATGGAAAAAACTTCTCAATAAAGAATTGAATTCAGATTATTTTTTTAGGATTTTAGAATTTTTAGAAAAAGAAAAATCAGAAAATCAAATAGTTTACCCCGAATATGAAAATATTTTCTCTGCTTTTAATCACAGATCTCCTGAAAATTTAAAAACAGTAATTATCGGGCAGGATCCTTATCATGGCGAAAATCAAGCTCATGGGCTTTGTTTTTCAGTTAAAAAAGGAATTAAACCACCACCAAGTCTTGTAAATATCTTTAAAGAGCTAAAAACTGACATAGGATTTTCAATTCCAAATCATGGTGAACTATTAAAGTGGTCGGAGCAAGGAGTACTTTTATTGAACGCAGTGCTTACCGTAAGAGGCAATCAGGCAAATTCCCATAAAGATATTGGCTGGGGAAAATTTACAGATGCAGTAATAAAAACAATATCCAATGAAAAAGAAGGAATAGTATTTTTACTTTGGGGCAGATTTGCACAAACAAAATCAGAATTGATAGACGATAAAAAGCATTTTATTCTTAAAGCTACTCATCCATCGCCATTTTCTGCAAATAACGGTTTTTTCGGATGTCGGCATTTTTCTACTACAAATGAAATTTTAAAAAGTATTAATAAAAAGCCTATTGATTGGCAGTTATAATTAGCTTCTATGTTGATTTGTGTGGGTAAAAAAAAATTAGAGCCACAGA
>JAYEOP010000015.1 GCA_034723125.1 Bacteroidota bacterium
TAAGTTGGTCGCTTTACTGACTGTTTTTCTTCGTTCACTAATTGCCCATAACAGCAGTCTGTCTAATAAGCCCGAATATTGATATTTGTACCCAATAAGTAATTCTTCAAATAGCTGTTTTTTAAAATTATACATTTTGTTGTCTAATAAAAAGAATGGTTTTTTAGTAGTTTTTAGACAGTCTAATAGTTTGAATATACTTTGGAATACTTCATTTTCAACTTAGCGTTAATTTTATTTATTGCTACAAACTTCAATATTAGCACTTTACCCACATTGCGTATAGCCTTTGTTAGGCTTTCGTTATTAATTTTTAGCATATTTAATTGTCAATTCTTCTTCCGAATCAAAAATTGTTAATGCGTGTTTAATTTTCTCAAATTTACTAATATTATCAATATTTCCTTCAATAAAATATGTATCATTAATTGGAAGTGCTTGTCTTGGATTTCCTTCTTTGGGATTTTTTGTCAATGTTATCTTTTCTGCCAAATCAGTTGTGAAAAATGTCTCAGGTTGAATGTCGAAGAGTTGTTTAACTACTTCTAAATACAATTTAGTAACTTGAGTTATTTCTAATTTTTGGTCAAAGAAAATTGCATATTCTAATTTCTTAAATTTTGGGTCTTCTGCTTCAAATATGTTTACTTCATTATTTTCATCTCTTTCTACTAATTCAATCTTTGGATATTTCCAAATATTCAAAAACCTTTCAGCCAGTAAATCAAATCGTTTTTCAATCTCAGTTTTATCCCATTTGGTTGCATTTGATAAATGCTTATTAAGCCAAAGCCGACTGTCTTTATAGCCTGCTGTTTCCAAATCTCTTTTAAATAAGAATGATTTATTTCCTAATTTTCCATTATTACCCGATAAAGTCAGATTACCAATTGTATTTAAATAATTCTCTTTTACTAAATTGTATTCGTCTGCTCCCAAATCTATTTTCCATTTTGGCTCAGGATTTTTCGGAAAAATATGTTCAATTGTAATATCAGAATTCCCTTCAATAATTACAGGTTCTCTATTTTTAAAATTCTCAAGTCTTTCTAACAGATATGTTCTGTTTTTAGATTTTATGTTGTAAACATCTTTTAGTTTCAGGCTTTCAATTACTTCTTTGTTTTTCGGAAATCTTTGGGAACCTGGTCTTTTGAGTAGCCATTGTTGAAGTGAAAGCAAATAATTATCAGACTCTATTTTTTCATACAATGTCATAAATATTTTATTCAAAGCATTTGTTGGTAGTCCGACAATAAATCGTCTCCAAGTGAATGACTGTATAAAATCAAGTATTTCAATGAAAGTATCTTTATCAATTAATTTTCCTGAATAATCTTCATAAACTTTCATTAAGAATGGATAGGCAACATTTATTTCAAGTCTGTTTATATATTCAAGTTGAGTTCTGATTTCGCTATCAGTTTCATTTTTCGGATTGATAAGTTTGTTATAAAACTTAACAAGTGATTTGATTGGTGTTAAAATATTCTCTAAGTCTTCTAAATTTGTTGTTGGGAATTTTGTTTTAAACTCTAAATATACTTTGCTCTTATTAGGTATCTTGTTATTTGTTAATGTTAGGTAATCTCGAATAAAATCAGATACTTTACTTATATTTAATGTTTCATCTTTTGCCAATTTCTCAATAATTTCCCAATAATTATTATAAATCTTATTCTGGTCTCTTCGGTTAAGCCCCATTAAAATATAATTTCGAATCAAGTCTGCTTGTGATAGTTCAAGTCCTGTTGAATTTAAACTTTCAAAAATTCTTTGAGGTGCATCTTTTTCTCGGTCAAGTGAAATTTCAACAAACATTAATTTTGAAAGACCACTTAAAACGAATTCAAAATTTTCTTCTGTTATTCTTTCTTTGAAATAATTAAAATTGTCAATTACTTTTGAAAATGCCGTGAATTCTTCATTTGGGTCACTTCGCAATAAGTATTTAATTGCTTTGTCATTATTTTCAGTAGGTCTTAGTTTTAACTTCTCATCTTTAGGAGCAAATTTGTTAATTAAATAAGTTTCATTTATTTCACTAACAAGTGACTCATCATTTAATTCGATTGCAAGTCTATGAAGAACTAAATAAATTAAAGTCAGCGTTGTTATTCTTTGCTGACCATCAATTATTGTCAATTCTTTAATCCTTGTAGCAGTATAAACGTCATCGTGTACATACACAAGACTTCCAATAAAATGTGCATTCATTTTTTTGCTTGTTCCAACTTCAAGTATATCGTCTAATAGTTGCTTACATTGACTTGTTGACCAATCATAATTTCTTTGATAAACAGGAATGACAAATTGAGTTTTATTGGATGATAAAAAATCTTCAACTTTTGTTTCGTTTGCTTTCATATTATATCTCTAATTTCCATTATATATTTTGTTAAAAAATTCCATAATTCAATATTATCCAATGGCTTATAAATTTTGTAGTTCTAGTATTTTCATATCCAAATAAATTTTGAATCTATCATAAAATCCAATTGCAAATGTAATAAATATTTTTTGTTTTATTAGAAGTCCTTTTAATCTTTTTTAAAAAGCAATCTGTCATATTAAAATTGCTTTAATGATTCTATGTCAAATACTGTGGGTAATCAAATTTGCCACAGATTCACAGATTATAAAATTACTCTTTTTGAAATCTGTGAATCTGTCTTCGACAGATGTAGTCTTACTTCTATTACACTTAGCTTGGTCTGTGGCTTTAATATTTTTTCATTCACACAAATCAACATAGCCCCCCCAATAGAAGTAAGCTGAAACTAATGTGTTATATTTGGTTGTTTAGAAAAACTTTTTTAATTATTTTTTCGTTGTTCTCATCAATAATTTTAATAATATAAATACCATTATGTTCGGAAAAAAGTTTTAATGTATATTGATTACTTGAAATATCTTCAATGTTATTTACACATTTTCCTAACATATCATAAACTGTTATTGATTTAAGTTTTTTGTTATTAAGTTTAATAGTTACTAAATTGTTTGTAGGATTTGGTCCAATTACAACATCCATTGGTTTTTTTCTTAATGAAGGATTAAAGATAGTATCATGTACTCCAATATCCAGTATCATTTTATCATCCGACATTAAAAGTGCTATTTCGCCTGTGATATTAATGAAATTTTGCATGTTAGTATTTCTAATAACAAAGAATGAGTTGTTTGAACAAGAAACCGCAACATTTGTATCTAAAGATAAAATATTTTCTTTGATATTAAATGCATCAGGATTATTGGTTGTGAGCATTTTATTAAAATTGTTTTCACTTAATTCAAAAAACGAAATACCTGCATTTGTTTTTCTGTGTTCACGCACCTGAATGCTACCCATATCATCATGAGAGCCTCCTCCATAAATGTATTCGTCAGTAATTTCAAAATCAAATGACATAAATGTATCTGTGCTATTGTTTGTAATTGTATCAAGGTTATTTAATACAAAATCATCTAATTCGTCAATAGTAATATCGCTAAATCTTACAGTTGAATTATAAACTCTATCTGGAACAACAGGATTTGTTAATCTATCAACATAATTTCCTGCGGGGTTTTGTTTGCCCAGAGCATAAACTCTGCAATAATAAATTCTGTCGTTTCCAACAGTAAATTCAGCTAAACCATTTTGGTCAGTAATTCTAACGTTATCGTAGTAAATATTTGTATTTGAAGAATGTTTTGCAAATAAAGTTACTGTTGCTCCATCAATTGGTTTGTGCCATTTATCAACAACATGAACATTGATTGTACCTGATTGGTTAGAAAACATATCAACAACATCAAGGTCGGTAATGCCATCACTTCTACGAAGATTTACAGATGCCCAACGGTTGCCATCACCATCGGGATATCCTCGGTTAATTAGACCGCCAACAGCTTCCCATGAATGCCAATCATCATCAATAAAAAACCCATTCCATACATGGTCGGATGAACTTGCTTCAATTCCTGAGCTTGGTATTAGTGCTGCTCTTCCAACAGCAGCACTAATGTCTTCATGTTCTCCACAGCGACCTACTCCCCATTTTAGTATTCGTATAGGTTGATGTGGTCTTTCTTGTGGTGTTGACCAAAAATGCATACAACTATTTACATATCTTTCAAGTATAGCAATAACATAATCAAATTTCATGAGGTTTGATGAGCCTCCGGTGGTTTCTTTATCCCAAATATAAGTAGCTACCGATAATGTGTCTAAAACATGATGAGCTAAAGCTTGATATTCAGTTTCTGTTGAATAACCAGAAGCTGTTATACGCGAATTGGTGTCAACAAAGGTTTGATAAGCCCCAAAACTTTCATTAGGAATACCTGCATCATTATGTTCTAAAACGTATTCTCGCCAGAAAAAACCATTGTCAGGATCAGTCATTACTTCTTTGTGGTCTTTTTCAACTTTAGATGGTTCTACAAATCCCGGTATTTCATCTGTTATTTTTGGATGCACAACATACCAATAATAAATTTCTTTTGGTATTTCTGTTTCATAAATATTACCTAGGCTGTCTTTTTGTTTATATTTTGTTGTGGAATAGTAATTACCGCCATTTGCTGCACTGCCATAATCAACTACTTCAACATAATTTAAAATGCTATCATATTTATAAATATATTCTGCGTTGATGTCAAACATTTTTTTATACGCATATTCTGAACTTAAATATGTTGGTGAAAGATTAGCTATTGAAAAAATAATTTCATCGACATAAGGATCTTTTGTTTGAAGGATATATTCCGACCATTTATTCTGAAATTCTTTATCTAATTGAACTAATACATCACGTAAATCATTTTTAAGCCAATCAGGTGCTTTTTCAATTGCTTCTAATGCTTGCCATGTTAAGGAATCGTAATGATGTATTGCGTATTGATGAACGTATTTCCCTTTAGCATTGTATTCCAATAAAATTGATTCTCCGGCAGGAATATGAATATTAAAATCACTTTCTTTGCTAATGCGTTTAATTTTTTTAAAACTTTGATTGTTTGCTTTTCTGTAGTAGCTATTTGTTATAATATCACTTGATTGTGATGGAATTATTATTTCATTAGTTCTGTCAGTAACCGAATTTTGAGAGTGAACAAGATTAGCAGAAAATAATAATATTGCAAATAAGATAATTTTGATTTTCATTTAAGATGCTTTATTTATTTAAATAAAAAATTTTGCACAAAATTACAACAATGAATTTGAAACAATGTGTTTTTAAGCAAAAAATTCAACAATAAATTATCCTTGGATAAATTGCATTTTGAGCTGTTGTAAGTATTGAATTAACAATAATCATTATTTGCCAAAGTTACTGCTCTTTGCAGTTTTTAAATTTTTCTGAGCCAAAGCGATAGTTCTGTATGAAGAACTTCCATAAGATAATATTTTGCCAGATAACAAAATGTTATTATTTTTGTATGAGAATTATTAATTATACAAGCCTGAAAAGATGGTGCAGACTGTGCAAATCATCGTTATCAGCGTCATCTGTGCCCCTTTTAATGGAACGCGGATAACACGGATTACGCGGATTTTATTTCAATTATTTGTGAATGTAATATTTTACTTTTTGTTATTTTTGAATGTGTCATTTTTATTTCTTTTTATATTTATTGATTTTCATATTTTTTATCTGTGCAAATCAGCGTTATCTGCGTCATTTGTGTTCCAATAGAACGCGGATAACACGGATTACGCGGATTTTCGCGGATTTTATTTTTAGTTATTGTTGAATGTATCATTTTTATTCTGTTTTTTTATCTGTGCAAATCAGCGTTATCTGCGTCATTTGTGTTCCAATAGAACGCGGATAACACGGATTACGCGGATTTTCGCGGATTTTATTTTTAGTTATTGTTGAATGTATCATTTTTATTCTGTTTTTTTATCTGTGCAAATCAGCGTTATCAGCGTCATCCGTGTTCTATCGTCATCCGTGTTCTATCATTTCAAAACAACTTTCATTTCAACTTTTTCCAACGCAGGTAAATTAATGTATCCTTCATCTTTGTTAAAATCTGTCCGGTTCTCTCCGTTTATTGTTACTTCTTCTATTTTTACAGATAAACCTTCAATTTGGTTAAAACTTCTATCAAGGTTAGTAATAAAAGCCCCGTCAACAGTATCAATGGAATATTTTGTCCAATATGGAAGAATATCCGTCAATGCCTGATTTTTCCAGAAATTTCCTTCAAG
>JAYEOP010000016.1 GCA_034723125.1 Bacteroidota bacterium
GAACATATTAGTAGAGTAGGAAAAATATTTTATAAAAATACTAAACCGCCATCAAGATACTGAAAATAAAACATTTCTTTTCGCCCTGTTTTTTGAGCAGAAAACATATAAAGGACAAAAAACGCCAGAGATTCACAAATTTCAAACTGCCTTTGGTAGTTTGCTTTGTAAAAATTTATTATAGTAAATTCCTTTTAATCTGTGAATCTGTAGCGTTTATTCTTTTTCAGTTTATCCGGGTTAGGAAATTTCTAAACATTACAAGAGATTCAAAAGCAATTCGGATTTAATACCAAATTAACATCAAAACACCCGATATAAATCATTTCTATTTCCCTTTTTTGTCGTTAAAAATTATTTCCGTAACTATAGTTATGCAAAAAATTTTTGCCTAAAAAAAGAAAAATATAATTTAATTTATTTATCAGGCGTTTTGAAATTAAATTGGTTTAACCCCAATGTTAAATTGTATTTTGTAAATTTGTCGTTTCAATAAATGCAATTTAAATATATTTTAAAATATGAAAATAATAATTCCAATGGCAGGAATGGGTAAAAGAATGAGACCACACACCCTTAACACACCAAAGCCCTTATTAAAAGTAGCAGGAAAACCCATTGTTGAAATACTTATAGAAGATATCGCCAAAATGCTTGGTGGAAATATTGAAGAAGTTGCCTTTGTAATAGGTAATTTTGGAAAAGAAGTTGAAGAACGATTAACAAAAATAGCTACCGATTTAGGTTACAAATCAAAAATTTATTACCAACTTGAAGCACTTGGAACAGCCCATGCAATTTATTGTGCAAAAGAATCAATGGATGGAAATATTCTTGTAGCTTATGCCGACACATTATTCCATACCGATTTTGTTATTGACCAAAAAGAAGATGGTTACATTTGGACAAAAAAAATTGATGACCCTTCTCAATTTGGAGTTGTTGTTCCTGACAAAAAAGGACACGTAACTCAATTTGTTGAAAAATCAAAAACCTTCGTTTCCGACCTTGCAATAATTGGAATTTATTATTTTAAAAATGGCGAAAAACTACTTGAAGAAATTCAGTATCTTATTGATAACAACATAACAGGGAACGGTGAATTTCAGCTTACCGATGCTTTGGAAAACATGAAAGCAAAAGATACAAAATTTAAAGTAGCAACAGTTGACGGTTGGTTTGATTGCGGAAATAAAAACGCTACTGTTTCTACAAACAAAGAAATATTAAAGCTAAAAAAAGACTCGGAACTAACAAATAAAAATACTGAAATTCAGAATTCAAAAATTATTGAACCTTGCTTTATAGATAAAAATGTAAAGATTCATAATTCGACTATAGGACCTTATGTTTCTGTAGGCAATGGAACAGTTATTGAAGATTCGGAGATTGCAAACAGCATTATTTATGAGAATGCTCAAATAAAAAATTCCGAACTTAACAACTCAATGATTGGTAATTTTGTAAAATATTTTAATAATTCAAAAAAAGAAGTAAGTGTTGGAGATTTTTCTGAAATATTATAAAAAAAACATAAAGACTTTTTCCTTTATAAAAATTATTGTTGCGGGAATAACAATCCTTTTAATTTCGAATTCATGTATTAAAATTAAAAGTGCTGTTAACAGTAACAATCCTGCATTAATGCTTGTTGACCACAATACCGCAAAAGAAATAAGTTTTGATGCCTTGTATTTTGATGCCCTAAAAGCATATCTCGTTGAAGATGACAACACAAAAGCCATTTATAAACTACAAAGGTGTCAAAGTATTTTGCCTGATAATCCTGCAATTTTGTTCAAACTCGGAGAACTATATTTTAAGGAAAACAGAGTAAATGAAGCTCAGAAAATGCTTGAAAAAGCAACTTCTATCCAAAAAGATAATATCTGGTATTGGCTTTTATTATCAGACATTTATAAGTATCAAAAAGACTATAAAAATGCAATAGAAGTATATAAAATAATAATTGAGTTAGATAAAAATAATTTAAGATTTCTTTATGATTTATCAAACCTTTATCTGATTTCAAACTCTCCTTCAAAGGCAATAAAAGTTTATAACAATATTGAAAATCAAATAGGAATAACCCCTGAAATAAGCATTCAGAAGAAAAAAATATTTTTAAAAATGAACAAGTTCAATAAAGCTGTTGATGAATTACAAAAGCTTATTGACAAATATCCTAAAGATGTAAAATATCTGGGAATGCTTATTGACCTTTACATAGCAAATGGCAAAGAAGACAAAGTTCCTGCTTTGTATGAGCGTATTTTAGAAATTGAACCCGAAAACGGAAAAGCACAACTTGTAATGGCTGATATTTTTATTGCACAAGGCAAAACAAAAGAAGCAGAGAAAGAATTGATAAAAGCCTTTTCTAATGAAAAAGTTGATGTAAATACAAAAATATCATTTCTCGTTGTTAACTATATCCAAAAAGGAATTAAAGATGAAGACATTAGTCTTTTAAAAAACCTTTCAAATATTTTGGTAGAAAAGCATCCGTTAAATCCAAAGGTTTATGCTTTTCATGGCGATTTATTTATGGGAATTGACGAAAAAGAACAAGCCTTAAATGATTACAAAAAAGCATTGACATTTGAAAAAAGTATGATAATGCTTTGGCAAAAAGTTATTGATCTTGAATTTAAAAACAGCAATTACGATTCTGTTGTGAAATACACTTCACAAGCTCTTGATTATTTTCCTAACAGCTCTTTAATGTATTTTTACAATGGAGTTTCACATAATCAGTTAAGAAACTATTCACAAGCTAAAGAAAGCCTAGAAGCAGGTTTGGATTTTGTAATTGCTAATCCAAAATTAAAATATCAGTTTTTTGTAAACCTTGGTGAAATAAATAACAGCCTTAAAAGCTATACTGAATCAGATAAATATTTTGACAAAGCAATTGAAATTGATTCTCTTGACCCTTACGTTTTAAACAATTATGCATATTATTTGTCTTTACGAAAAGTAAAACTCGATAAGGCAGAAAAAATGTCAAAAGTCAGCCTTGAAAAAATGCCCGAAAATCCTGCTTACCTCGACACTTACGGTTGGATTCTGTTTTTAAAAGGAGATTATAAACAAGCAAAAAAATACGTAGGAAAAGCACTTGAACAAAAACCATGGGATGCCGAATTATTAGAACATTACGGTGATATTTTATTTAAACTCAATGATAAATCCAAAGCAATTGAATATTGGAAAAAAGCTGTAAAAAAAGGTAGTGTTTCAAAAAATATTGAATTAAAAATAAAGGATAAAAAATTATATGAGTAAAACACTTTTGTTTAGCATAATTTTCTTGGTTTTTTTGAGCGGTTGCAAAACAACAAAATTGTTTCAATCTCCTGAATCAAAACTAAATACGAAACATGTTATAAAGGGTTTTGAAAAAAATACAGTTGATTATGAATGGTTTAAAGCCAAAGCTAAAGTTAGGATAACATCAAAGGATTTTGATTACAGCGGTACTTTAAACTTAAAAATGCGAAATGACAGCATTATTTGGGGTTCTGTTTCAGTATTTCTTGGAATAGAAATATTCCGTTTTTTTTTAATAAACGATACATTTGTTTCAATTGACAGAACAAAAAGACAATACACTAAAACTCCAATAAGCAAAGTTCCCAAAATTATTCCTATTAAAAACATTGATATTAAATCATTTGAAAATATCATTTTAGGAAATGTGTTATTCAAGCTAGAGGATGATTTTGAACTTCATGACAAAGATTCCAATTATTTTTTAAGTAAAAACGAAAATAATACTAAGATAAAAATATTTTTTGATCCCGTTTTATTCAACATTAAAAAATATGAATTTGAAGAAAATTCTACTTCAAATTATGCTTTGTTGGAATATTCGGATGAAAGAATTGAGGGAAATAAAAAATCTATTCCTCAAAATGTGGATATAAAATTTTATTCATCACAAAAATATTCACTTTATTTGAAGTTCAATTATGTGCAGTTTGATAAGCCATTTAGCATAAATACAACTATACCTAAAGTATATGAACAGCTTTATTAAATATTTCCTTCTCATTATAAGTTTTAGCTTAATTTCATTATTTGTTTTTTCTCAAAGCAAAGAAGAGTTAGAAAAACAGAGAAAACAAAAACAAAAAGAAATAGAATACACCAAAAAACTTATTACTGAAACCACTGAAAAGCAAAAACAAACTATTACTTTTTTAAACACTCTAAATAAGCAAATAAATTCAAGAGAAGAACTGATAAGCACTGTAAGTAAAGAAATTAAATATATTAACGAACAAATTGAAAATAATAAAGGAGTAATTGAGTCGCTTCAAAAAGACCTTGAAAACCTAAAAAAAGAATACGCAAATATGTTGTGTTTTGCTTATAAAAATAGAAATACATATAACAAAATCGGTTTTATACTTTCGGCAAAAACTTTTAACCAATCATTTCAACGCTTAAAACTATTACAACACTATTCGTCATACAGAAAAAATCAGATGAAACTAATAGATAAAACAACGAAATCAATAGAAACAAAAGTTGCTTTACTGCAAGTGCAAAAGAAAAATAAAGTTTCATTGCTTACTAAACAAAATATTGAAAAAAAACAACTTGAAAAAGATAAAAGCAGTAAATCAAATATTATTGTTAAACTAAAGAAAAAGAAAAAAGAATTAAAAAAAGAACTTAAAGCAAAAGAAAAGATAGCTGCAGAATTAAAAAGCAAAATCAAAAAATTGATTGCCAAAACAATGACAAAAGCATCCAAAAGCTATTATCTAACCCCTGAGGCAAAAAAACTTTCTCTTGATTTTGTAAATAATCGGTCAAAATTACCATGGCCTGTTGAAAAAGGATTTATTTCGGAAACATTTGGTAAGCACCTTCATCCAACATTAAAAAACGTTTATATTGTTAACAATGGAATAAAAATAAAAACAAATAAAAATGCAAACGCAAGAGCAATTTTTAATGGAAAAGTCAGTAATGTCATTCGAATTCCCGGAGCAGGAAGATCCGTTTTAATAAATCATGGGCAATATTTCAGCGTTTATTCCAACCTATCAAATGTTTCGGTATCAGCAGGTGAAATTGTAAGCACAAAACAAGTTATTGGAAAAATTACTTATGATTCACGAAGCGGTAGCACAGAAATGGAATTGCAAATTTGGAAAATGAAACAAAATCTCAATCCTATTTACTGGATTGCCCCAAGGTAGAATTATTGTAATTTTTTATTATCTTTGCAAATATATTTAAGATATATTCAAAATTTATTAGGATATGAAAATATTAAAACTAGAGAAATTCATAAACCATTGGATAATATTGAATTATGGGGTTTTTTAACAAAAAATATAATGGAAATATAATGAGTGGTCATTATATTTACTCGTTAGGCACTATTTTGAAATAAGCATTCAATGATAAACAAACACGGATTAAAAAGATATATACCTGCAGAAATAAGAAGAGAAATTCGACAAAACTCTGGATTTGGTTGTGTTATTTGTGGATTAGGCATTATTCAGTATGAACACGTTGACCCTGAATTTAATGATGCAAAAGAGCATGACCCTGTTAGAATGACCCTATTATGCCCTAGATGCCATAATAAAGTAACAACTGGATATTTAGATAAAGAGATTGTTAAAGAGGCAATGAAAAATCCCAAATGTTTATCAAAAGGCTTTTCAAATGAGTTTTTTCATATTGGAAAAGGGTATCCAAAAATTGAATTTGCAGGCTCTATTATTTCGAATTGTCCTATACCTATTCAGATAAAAGATGAACCATTATTTGTTATTGAGCCTGGAGAAAATGGATCACCTTTTCTTTTATCAGCCAATTTTTATGATACTAAAGGTAATCTCTCTTTGGAAATAAAACAAAATGAATGGAATGCATATATATCAAATTGGGATATAGAAGTTATTGGAGGGGCAATTACAATAAGAGAGAAAGAAGGGAAAATTAATTTAAAACTATCTGCTAAATATCCAGACATATTAGAGGTATCGGATTTAGACATGTATAAAAAAGATGTAAGAATAAAAGCAAATCTAAAGGATTTTTCTGTTTATCATGGTGAAGTTTTGAAGTGTACATTTTCATCATGTTTTGCAGATAATTGTGCTATCGGATTTAAAATGTAAGAAATAACATTGCCTAATCGAGTAGGCGGCTGACG
>JAYEOP010000017.1 GCA_034723125.1 Bacteroidota bacterium
CTTAGGTGGGTAAAAAATAATTAAAAATCCATTAATAATAGATACATCTTTTTTGTATGCCGTTTTTGCATTAGAATGATTCTCCAAAACCAATGTAAAATCCACTGTTATTTTCATTTCCTAATACATAATCAAATCTAAGGTTAACATTGTCTTTTTTATCAACTAAAAAACGCAAACCCAAGCCATAGTTTGATCGAATATTATCAATATCATTATAATTGCTATATAATGTAGAAGCACCAGCAATAAAAGCTAATCCAAATCTCCATAAAAGTGGAGTTCTTAATTCAGCTTGTATTGTTGATAAGTTGTTGTCTCTATACTTACCGTAAAAATATCCACGTACATACTTATCTCCACCTAATATAGAATAATCATAGAAATTAGGAGTATTAAAAACGAAGCTATTATAAAATCTACTAGCTAAAATAAAACCATATTTGAAAGTGAAGTATTTTCTTAAATCAAGTTTGAATGTGAAATAGTCATTTGAGCCAGTATTGTATCCTGCATCCATTTTTAAGAATGAACCTTTGGTAGAATTCAATAAATTATTTCTTGAGTCAAAAAAAATAGAAGTAGTGAGACCAATATTTTTAAAATCTTTTAACTCATTATATGGATTATATTCGTTAGTTGACAAATTGAAATAATTCAGATACCTTATTCCACCTCCAAAAAAAAGTTTCTTTTTAAGATTTTTATATAACCCAACGTCAAATATTAACCTGTTGCTTTCGTATAGTATTTCATTATTATCAGAAGAATTAGAACCTACGCCATAATAGAAATCCGGATATTTCGAAAGGTGAATAATTCCATCACTAAACCATTTCTCATTTCTAAAAAAATAGCTCCATTGTGTTTCTAAAATTATTTGATTTCTAAAAGTGTAATTGAATTCAACTTTTGCATTGGATACTCTTGTTAGAGAATCTTGGTAAATATCTATGGTAAAGAGACATACGGCACCAATTTGTGTTTTTGTTTCAGGTTCATATCCAATAGTTGGGACGGGTAATACTTTTACCTTTTTTGACTTGGCATCTGTAGAATCATTAATTTGTCCAAAAACCGGTTTATGGTAAATTAAAATTCCAACTAAGAAAACAAATTTAATCGCTACTTTGCAACTCATTTCTTTTATTAATTATTGACTTACATAGAATACAAAAGCTGAAACATTAAAGAAATCAGAATTGACAGAAGAAACATATTCTGGTTCAAAGCCAACTTTAGCATTAATTATTCTTTCAACTCCTTCATTTATTAATACTTCGGGTAAAAAAAATACTGCTATTAAAACAACGAAAGTTGCTCTGAATCTTTGCCTCTGCGTTTTTTCTTTTTACTTTTTTCCTTCTTAGGCGATTCAGGTTTTTCTTCCTTTTGTTCTTTTTTTTGAGTTTCTGATTTTATTTCTTTTTTAGGAGTCTCATTTTTTACTTCCTCTTTTTGAACCTCCACTTGCTCTTCTACCCCTTCGTTTTCTTTAAGCTTCTCTTCATAAATTATATCAACAATTTTTATAGAGTTGACTTTAAAAGGACTCAGTTTTTTCCCTATGGCTTTCCACCCCATCACTTCAAATTCTTCGGAGAGTTCAAGCATTTTTGTTTTTTTTCCTCCGTTTTTCTCATTTATGTAGCTGTATTTTATCAAGGTTTTACTTCCTGTCGAAACTACATTTAACTTAGTACCTTTATCTTCAGCAATAAAAATAAAATCTCTGCCTGTAGTGGTTGTTTCAATCTGAAAGCGTTTTACATAATGTTGCTTTTGTTTTCCATGGTAGTAAATTGCAGTAATTGTTCTTTCAGGAACAAATTTTTCGATATGAAATAGTTTGTCAAAGTTGTAATGATTTTGAAGAGCAAAATCTGTTAATTCGTAAGAGCCATTATCATAAATTGCTAAAATTTGGTCATTCGGTTTAAAATTGCCAAGATATTTTCCATTTTCATTGGTGTTTAGTTTTCCAACATATTCATCATACCAAATGTCAATACCAATGATATTTGTTTTGTCAACTGACTTTTGAACAATTTTTCTAATAGGATATTTTGTCAGGATATTTCCTATTGAATTTCGTCCTTTAATATCAATATCTTTAAAATCAAAATCAAAAACTTTTATTCTTGCTCTGCATGTTGGAGAAAGATGAATTGTTACGATTTCTGTTTCTCCTAAAGGATTGGGCGTTAAATAAAGAATTTTTGAATTAGGATTTCCTTTAGTTGCGTCATATTCTTTTTCGCGAGTAACAGATGTTACATTAAAACGCTTAACCATTGTTCTATTAGACTTAGAATCAAAATAAATAAGATTGTAAGTCAATCTTTCATCTTCTTTGTTAAAAACATCAATATGTAAAATATTTTTTCCTGAAAATATTTTGTCATCAACTTTTCGCACTGAATATTTACCATCTTTTCTAAATGTAATAATATCATCAAGTTCAGAACATTCACCAATCTCTTCTTCTTTTTTTAATCCAAAGCCAAAAAATCCTTCTTTTCTGTTTACATAAAGTTTTTTGTTTGCAACAGCAACATTTTTTGCTTCAATATTATCAAATTCCCTAATCTCTGTTTTTCTTTCTCTTCCTTTGGAATATTTCTTTAAAAGATTTTGAAAATAGGCAATAGCAAACTCAATTAAATGCTTAAGGTTACTTTCTGTTTTTTGGAGGTCATTCTCAATATTCTCAATTATTTCATCAGCTCTAAAAGAGTTATATTTTGATATTCTTTTAATTTTAATTTCTGTAAGTCTTATGATGTCATCTGTTGTAATTTCTCTTTTTATATGTTTTACGTGAGGTTTTAAACCTTTGTCAATAGCTTCAAGAACAGCCTCCCATGTTTCACATTCTTCTATTTCTCTGTAAATTCTTTTTTCAATAAATATTTTTTCAAGAGAAGCAAAATGCCATTTTTCAAGAAGATTTTCTTTTTGTATTTCAAGTTCCTTCTTTAAAAGAGATACTGTTTTATCGGTTGATATTTCTAATATTTCCGTTACTCCAAGGAATTCAGGTTTATCATCAACAATCACACAAGCATTGGGAGATATAGATATTTCACAATTTGTAAAAGCATACAATGCATCAATCGTAACATCAGGGGAAACACCTTTTGGTAAAATCACAAGTATTTCAACATCTCTTGCTGTATTGTCAATTACCTTTTTGATTTTTATTTTTCCATTTTCATTGGCTTTTACAATTGATTCAATAATGCTGGTTGTTGTTACGCTAAAAGGTACATTCTTTATTGCTAAGGTCGTTTTATCAGCTATTTCAATTTTTGACCTTACTCTTACACGACCACCTTTTTTACCATCATTATAGTTTGTAAAATCTGCCATCCCTCCTGTTGGGAAGTCAGGTAAAATTTGAAACTCTTTATTCTCAAGATAATTTATCGCTGATTTTAATAATTCAATAAAATTGTGAGGTAATACTTTTGTTGACAATCCAACTGCAATTCCTTCAGCACCTTGTGCAAGTAGATATGGAAATTTCATTGGAAGTGTTACAGGTTCTTTTTTTCTACCGTCATAGGAATTCTGCCACTCAGTAGTTTCAGAATTAAAAGCAACTTCAAGTGCAAACTTTGAAAGACGTGCTTCAATATATCTTGGTGCAGCAGCTCTATCTCCTGTTACAATATCTCCCCAGTTACCTTGCGTTTCAATAGGAAGATTTTTTTGTCCAATATTAATGATAGCATCTCCAATGGAAGCATCTCCATGAGGATGATATTGCATAGTGTTACCAATTACGTTTGCTACTTTGTTAAATCTTCCGTCATCGGTTTCTTTCATTGCATGAAATATCCTTCGCTGAACCGGTTTTAAGCCATCTTCTATTGCAGGGATTGCTCTTTCAAGAATTACATAAGAAGCATAATCAAGAAACCAATCTTTATAAAGGGCTGAAATAGGAGCAAGTGAATTGCCGTTTTGAGTAATTTTATTTTGTGCTTTTTTTTCTTCTTTCATTTTGTTAGTGTAGTCAGGCACTTATTTTTTTTTCAATATTTTCTTCAAGAATATCTTTTTCAATTTTCAAATTATTGATAATAAACTCTTGTCTTTCCATAGAATTTTTTCCCATAAAATATCTTAATAATTTTTTAATATCAAGATTATCACTTATCAAAATAGGATCAAGACGCATTTTTTTTCCAATAAATAAACCGAACTCATTAGGAGAAATTTCTCCTAATCCCTTAAAACGTGTAATTTCTATTTTAGTTTTTAGTTTTTTTATTGCAGCATTTTCCTCTTTTATCGAATAGCAATAAATAGTTTCCTTTTTATTTCTTACACGGAATAATGGTGTATCAAGGATATAAATATGCCCGTTTCTTACAAGGTCGGGAAAAAATTGTAGAAAAAAAGTAAGCAATAAAAGTCTGATATGCATTCCATCAACATCGGCATCAGTAGCAATAACGATGCGATTGTATCTCAAACCTTCAATTCCATTTTCAATATTTAAGGCATGTTGCAACAAATTAAATTCTTCGTTTTCGTAAACGATATTTTTCTTTAATCCGAAAGAATTTAATGGCTTACCTTTAAGGCTAAAAACCGCTTGTGTTTCGATATCCCGTGATTTTGTTATTGACCCACTTGCCGAATCTCCCTCAGTTATAAATAAGGTTGTTTCTTGTCTTCTCTCTTGGTTGTCTTGTGTGTAATGTATCTTACAATCTCTAAGTTTTTTGTTGTGAAGATTAGCTTTTTTTGCTCTATCGGTAGCAATTTTTTTTATTCCGTTTATTGCTTTTCTTTCTTTTTCCGATTGAATTATCTTATTTTCCAATGCTTCAGCAACTTTTGGATTTTTATGAAGATAATCATCAAGATTTTTCTTTAAAAAATCACCAACAAAAGATTTTATACTTTGACCATTGGGTTCCATACGAGTAGAGCCAAGCTTCGTTTTTGTTTGTGATTCAAAAGTAGGCTCAATTATTTTTATGCTAAAAGCCGTAACAATAGATGTTCTGATATCGTAAGCATCATAATTCTTTTTATAAAATTCTCTTATTGTTTTTATGTATGCTTCTTTAAAAGCCGACAAATGTATTCCTCCCTGAGGAGTATATTGACCGTTTACAAAAGAATAATAATCTTCGCCATATTGAGTTTCATGAGAAACAGCAAGTTCAATATCTTCATCCTTAAGATGGATTATCGGATAAAGCAAATTATCAACATTAATTTTATTTTCTAATAAATCATACAATCCTCTTTTAGAATATAACTTATTACCGTTGTAGTCAATTGTTAAACCCGTATTAAGATACACATAATTCCTTAGCATTTTTTCAATGTAATCTGTTATGTATCTGTAGTTTTCAAAAATTGATGAATCGGGTTTAAAAGTAATAATTGTTCCGTTTTTTAAATCTGTTTTTTGCTTTGGTACTTCATTTATCAAACTTCCCCTTTTATACTCAAAAATTACAGATTCATGTTCTCGAATTGATTGTATTTTAAAATAATCTGAAAGAGCATTTACAGCTTTTGATCCGACACCATTAAGTCCTACTGATTTTTTAAAAACTTTGGAGTCATATTTTCCACCTGTATTTATTTTCGACACACATTCATTTACTTTCCCAAGAGGAATTCCTCGTCCAAAATCTCTGACAGTAACAACTCCCTCTTTTACAGTAACAATAATTTTTTTACCGTTACCCATTACAAATTCATCAATAGAATTATCAATAATTTCTTTTATCAAAATATAAATTCCATCATCCCTTGAAGAACCATCACCCACTTTCCCAATATACATACCCGGACGAGTTCGGATATGTTCTTTCCAATCAAGTGATCTGATTGACTCTTCGTTATATGCTGTTGTTGTCATAATTTGCCCTAATCGTTAAAAAAGCAAAGATAGAAAGCAAAATCAATAGACAACAACCAAAGAATTGCACAATCTGTGGATAAAAATATTTGTATGATGTTTTTATTTGATAAATGGCGTATTTGTAATTTTCCCTTGTGGAAAAAAAATTTAAAATAAAATTAGTAATTTGAATCCAACTTTTCTTGATTAGATTTCGTTATGACTTTATATGTTTTCGCATGGCGTAAATATTGCTTTATCGTGCGTGAAAAAGAAGCCTTTATCTCAAAATAAAATT
>JAYEOP010000018.1:0-2468 GCA_034723125.1 Bacteroidota bacterium
ATTCGCATTAAGATTTTCAGAGTTTTTTATAGACAATGAAAAATTTTGAAGCACTATCAAGATAATGTAAAAATTTTTGAAGAAGTATATGAAAAACTCTGAAAACCCTTTGGGAACAAAGATAATTAACAATCTGACTGCGTTAAAAATTTTCTCAATAGCTACGGCTATTCAGAAAATTTTGTGCCTTGCATCTTATTCATTATCTTTGTTTCTTAAAAGAAATGTATTTATAGAACCCCCCTTATGAGTTCCTTTGAAAAGTGAAAGGTAAAAATATAATCAAATAACCAAATCAACAGATAAACAAAATGAAAAATGAAGTATTCCATTGAAAAGCTTAGCCTGATAACTCACGGGAAATTGATTGAGCATAACAGTAGTGAAATTGTGAGGAATGTTGTTTTTGACAGCAGATCGGCAGGGGAAAAAAAACTAAGTTTGTTTATTGCAATAAAAGGGAAAAATAATGATGGGCATGATTATATTTCTGATGTTTTTAAAAAGGGTATTAGAAATTTTATTGTTGAGGACAAAAAGTGTATTTCAAAGATTGATAAGAACATAAGAAATACTTCAAATTTTATTTTAGTAAAAAACTCAATTGATGCATTACAAAAGATAGCCGCTTTTCACCGTAGTTTGTTTAAAAAAAATATAATCGGAATAACAGGAAGCAATGGTAAAACTATAGTTAAAGAATGGCTTTATCATCTTTTTTATAAAAATATTAATGTTTGCAGAAATCCTAAAAGCTATAATTCTCAATTGGGTGTGCCTTTGTCATTATTGGATTTAAACAGCAAAAATGAATTAGGGATTTTTGAAGCTGGAATATCACAAAGAGGGGAAATGAAGAAGCTGGCAAAAATTATGAAACCTGAAATAGGTATTTTTACAAATATCGGTGATGCACATCAGCAGGGTTTTGATTCTCTTGAACAAAAAATTGATGAGAAATTACAGCTATTCAAAGAGTGTAAACATATTTTTTATTGCAATGACCATGTGGAAATTGATAAAGCAATTAAAAATAAAAAGGACAAGAATTTTTTTAAATACAGAGTAATAAAGTTTCATAGTTGGTCGAAATACGGTGGTACGGAATTAAGTAATATAAAAATAAAAAGGAAACAAAATTCAACAACTATTAGTGGGATTTATCATCAAATAAATAAAAAAATTGAAATACCGTTTACTGATAGTGCTTCAATTGAAAATGCTATTCATTGTTGGTTTGTAGCTCTCTCTATGGGTGTAGAATGGAATTATAAAGATTTTGATAAACAGATGATGAGTCTTGAACATGTTGAAATGAGACTCGAATTTAAAGAGGGAATAAATAACTGTACTTTAATAAATGACACTTATAATTCTGATATTAATTCTTTGACAATTGCACTGGATATGCTTACTCAACAAAAGCAAAATGCAAGTAGAACTTTGATATTGTCGGATATGTTACAAAGTGGAAAAGCTGACAATGAATTGTATGAAGAAATTGCACAAATTGTTGAATCTAAGGATGTTAATAAAATTATTGGAATAGGTAATTCTATAAAAGAGAATGCAACTGCTTTTAAAATTGAAAGTTCATTTTTTAATTCTACAGATGAATTTTTAAAAGAATTTGATTTTAATAAATTTAATGATGAAGCAATATTAATAAAAGGAGCAAGAGAATTCTGTTTTGAAAAGATTACCAATGCTTTACAAAAAAAAGTACATAAAACCGTTTTGGAAATAAACCTAAACAGTATAATTAATAATCTGAATGTTTATCGCAATTATTTAAAGCCAAAGACAAAAGTAATGGCTATGGTAAAAGCATTTTCTTATGGTAGCGGAAGTTATGAAATTGCAAATATACTTCAGTTTCATAATGTTGATTACCTTGCTGTTGCTTATGCCGATGAAGGTGCAGAATTGCGGGATTCAGGCATTACAATTCCTATTATGGTTATGAATCCTGAAAAGGATAGTTTTAAATTAATGTTTGACAAAAATCTTGAACCTGAGATTTATAACTTTTTAACACTTAATGAGCTTATTGATGAATACAATAAAAATGATGTTAAAAGCAAAATAAATATTCATCTGAAATTTGATACGGGAATGCATCGTTTGGGTTTTGAAGAAAATGAACTTATTAATCTTTATGAAATATTAAATAAAAATTCTTTTATAAATGTAAAATCAGTATTTACTCATCTTACCTCCACCGATAATCCTGAACATGATGAGTTTACAAAAATTCAAGTTAACAAATTTAAAAATATTGCAAGCAATCTTGAAAAATTGTTGGGACATTCTGTAATTAAACATGTACTTAACAGCGTTGGAGTTATAAGATTCTCTGATTCACAACTTGATATGGTGAGGCTCGGAATCGGATTATACGGTATTGATTGTTCGAATTCGCTAAGTAATAAATTGGAGAATGTAAGCAGTTTTAAAACTTCAATTTC
>JAYEOP010000018.1:2568-6171 GCA_034723125.1 Bacteroidota bacterium
GTTTTTGCAGTTTCTTCTTGAATTTCATTCTTTCTACACTTTTTCCAAACAGCTGAACAAAATTCAATTCTTGTAATTTCAGCTAAAAATATTTTGTCAATAGAATTAGTTTTAAAAAAATAAATTAATTCCTGTGTGCCTTCCTCAGTATGATAGAGCTTGAATAATGAGGATGTATCAAAAAATATTTTCATATTGCACTACGTCTTTCTTCAATTACCTCATCAGAAAAAGATGTTTTGCAATCTTTAAGTAATTCTTGAGTTTTTGAAAATGAAAAATCCGAAAATTTTAATCCTGATTTTACTTCTTCTTCAAAAATAATAGTAACTTTAATTGGTTTTTTTGTTACCAATGGTTTATCAAGTTTTAAATTACCATTATAATATGTTCCTGTCAGAGTTGTCATTTATATCAAATTTTTTACAAATATACATTATTTTGTTAAATTAAGTTTATTTGTTGTTCCTTTTTTTATCATTGAGTCCACTCTAAAAAGTTTAAAAATGATTTTCAGCTCCTTTCTACCCCAAACCCGAAAAGGGAAATGTAGCTGAAAATCAGGACTCCCTTTAGAGAATGGGGCAATTCCTGATTTTCTAAACCTGCACTCATTACTTTTTAGAGTGGACTCATCTTAGCAAACGTACGAGAACCTCCCTAAAAATCTAAAAGATTAAGTGTATCGGCTAAATATGTAAAAAACAAAGAAAGTGAGAATGCAATAAGTGGTGCAACAATCCACATTATAAAAAATTTATTTACTTCTGTTTTTCTGAATATATTTCTAAAACCAAGTTTTGCTACACCAATTCCTAATATTGCAGCTACGTTCAACTGAACCAGTGATGTTGGAATTCCTTTTATTAGTGAAGCTGTAAGTAACAAACTTGCAGAAATAAAGGCAATAATTACCGCTTCAATTCTACCGAATAGTACAATTTCTTTTCCTGCTTTTTGGACAATTTTATGACCGAAAAATGAACTACCTATACCAAAACTCGGTGCAACTATTAAAGTTGCAAGAATCATTACTTGAATAAAATGATTATCAGCAATTTCTAATTCATTACCTGCCATAATTGCAATTGGTCCTACTGCATTTGCAACATTATTTGTTCCAATAGAAAAGGCAACATATAAGGACATTAGTATTATTGCTCCTTTTAGTAAATAACTGTCATTCACCTTTTTCGAAATGGTAATTCCTGTTTTTCTTATAGGTTTATAAATGTACTTACCTATTAAAAAACTAAGAATAAATGATATTATAGGTAAAACGAACCAAGTAGGTAAAATTTCTAGAAATAATTTGTCAGTATTTAATGTATGAAAATAAACGGCAGGTGCTATAACGGATAATACTGTTGCTTGACTTGTAGATTGTGGTATGCCAAACAAATTTGCAATCAACAACGCAATTGCAACAGATAAAAGAATTATTGATACTATTATAAAAGTCATCATTTCGGGTGCAAGTAATCCTTTACCTATTGTTGTTGCTGTTTGTTTTCCGCCAACAATTGCTCCAATAAATACCATAATTCCAAATAATGCAGGTATTAAGCTTTTTTTAATAATATTTGAACCATAGGCGGCAGAAAAAGCCGGAGCTGTACCACTTCCTCCCATAGTTATTGCAAGAAATATGGCAATCAGGAATGGTATTAAAAATGGTATAAGCATAATGAATTTATATTTAATAATTAAAACAAAAATATTTCATTATAAAAAAATATAAAACAGTTTTAAAACCTAATTTGCAAAATAGGTATTTGAACGTAAAGATACGTTTTAATACGTAGGTACTAATACTAAACCGCCATCAAGATACTGAAAATAAAACATTTCTTTTCGCCCTGTTTTTATTCAAAAAATTATTCCGTAGCCACAGCTATGCAAGAATTTTGTGAAGAAAAACAAAACAAAAATAATTTATTTTCTTAATCAGCATCTTAATAGCGGTTTAGTATAAGCAGTCATCGAATTTTGAATTGAAGTGAGATATTAGACTTCAAAAATATTATTTTTTATAGCATAAATAACCAATCCGGCAGTATTTTTAGATTGAGTTTTAAAAAGTATGTTTTCTCTGTGTTTATCAACGGTACGTTTACTAATGTACAAAAAATTTGCTATTTCCTGATTTGATAATCCTTTGCAAATGTTGTATAGAATTTCAATTTCTCGTTTGGTTAAATCTATATTTTTCTTGTTATATTTTTTCTTACTTAAATTTTTTATGATAGCTTCTAAAATTTCAGGTGAAAAATAGTTTCTACCTTCACTTACGTCAACTATTGCTTTTTGAACATCTTCAAATCGTGAATTTTTTAGTAAAAAACCTTTTGCTCCTGCATCTATCATTTCCGAGTAATAGTTTTCATTAGCATGCATAGACAGAGCAATTATTTTTGCTTCAGGAAAAAGTTTTATTGTTTCCTTTGTAGCATCAATACCATTCATTATAGGCATTTCAATATCCATGAAAATTATATCAGGTTTTACTTCCAATACACGATTTATCAATTCATTTCCGTTTTCAGCTTCGTAAATTTCTGAAATTAAATCATTTTTGGAAAGTAAAAATCTTAGCCCTTCCCTAAATAAATTATGGTCATCTACAAGAAATATTTTTAATTTATTTGTCATAATGGCAAAACTATTTTAAGGAAAAAACCTTGTTTTGGCTTGCTGTGCATTTCTATTTTACCATCTAAAGATTTAATTCTTGAATTAATATTTGATAACCCCAAACCTTTTTTTTCTATTTTTTTTAAATCAAAACCAATTCCATTATCAGAATAAAACATTTCTAATTTATCTTCATAACTAAATAATGAAATTTCTATTTCTGATGCTGAAGCATATTTTAAAGTATTGCTAATCAATTCACCAATAATACGATACAAAATAACTTCGATATTGTAATTGAAACGTTTTTCATTAAGATTAAAGACATGAATTATTTTCAAATTTTTTCCTGTAACAATTGTATCGGTAAATGTTTTAATGGCTTTTTCTAATCCAAAGCGTTCTAAAATATGAGGACTAAGTTTATTGGAAATCTCTTTAACAGAGATAATTGCATTATCAACAGAATTTTCTGTTTTGTCGAAAATTTCTTCGTTTGTTTTACTTAATGTAGATTTATTAATTGCGGAAATTGCCATTTTTATTGAAGATAAAATTGGACCCAAACCATCATGTATTTCTTTTGCAAATTTTTGACGTTCTTTTTCTTCTGTTTTAATTATTGCTGACAAAACTTTTGCTTCATTTTCTTTACGTAGTTTGTTAATTTTGCCTTGTAAATTAAAAATTTGACGAATAAAAATTGAAGCAACAAACATTAATACTGAAATTAAAATAGCAATCCAACTGTTAATAGGTAGTGAAATTATATTTGATTCAGGATCAATCACACATATAAGTTCACCCAGCCTTCGAATTGCCATAAGAAAAAAACCAATAGAAATCATTATCCATGAAATATTGAACTTAGTTCTTTGTATGAGACTAATGGTTATAAAAAAAGCTCCGAATTGTAAAAGCACCGATATTATTAAAGCAAACTGTATTAACATAACTGCAATATTAAGC
>JAYEOP010000019.1 GCA_034723125.1 Bacteroidota bacterium
CAAATAAACAAATCAACAGATAAACAAATAAACAATTCTTTCATCAGATTGCTTCAGTCATTCTTCCTTCGCAATGACGGTAAAAAACATCATTCGTTAAATTTGTGTAATTCGATGATAAAAAAACAAAGAAACTAAATTTTTGTAAGCTCATATAAAAAAATGTTTGTGGCTCACATCTTATTCATTATCTTTGTTTCTTTAAAAATAATTATTTGATTTTAAAATAAATATTGGAATTATGTTAATTGTTATTTCTATTATGTTTGCTGGTTTTTTAGTAGGTTTTTTACTAAGAAAAAAAGATAAAGTATCAAAGTATGTAGATGTCTTAATAAATTCAGCAATTATTTTATTGCTATTTTTCTTAGGCGTATCAGTTGGGATAAATGAAAAAATTATTAATAATTTTGAACAATTAGGATTTGAAGCGTTAATGTTAACAGTTGGTGCTGTGATTGGTAGTCTGGTTGTAACTCCTTTTATATATAAATTTATTTTACCAAAAAATGAAAAGTAGTTTAATCATAGTTACGTTTTTTGTTATAGGAATTGTTGCAGGATTAGAAGGTATTTTACCGGAGTTTTTAATAAAATCAGAAATTGTTGTTTATCCATTATACCTATTAATGTTTTTGGTAGCTGTGGGTATTGGTGCAGATAAAAAAGCTTTAAAAATTTTTAAAGCAACTTCTTATAAAATATTATTAATTCCTATTTTTATTGTTGTAGGAACTTTATCGGGTGTTGCAATAATTTCTCTTTTTTTGTCAGGTATTTCTATTCAGGATTCATTGGCAGTGGGTGCAGGAATGGGCTATTATAGTTTGTCGAGTGTGTTAATTGGTCAGATTAAAGGTGAAACCTTGGGCGTAATTGCTTTGATGTCTAACATTATGAGAGAAATATTTACTTTATTGGTAGCTCCATTATTGGTTAAATATTTTGGAAAAATTGCTCCAATTTCTACTGCTGGTGCTACTTCAATGGATACAACATTGCCGATAATTATTAGATTTTCAGGAAAAGATTATGCGGTAATTTCTATTGTAAGTGGAACGATACTAACTATTCTTGTACCGTTTTTAGTGGTTTTTATTTTGCAATGGTAAATAAATTGGTATAAGATGTATCTTTTTTTTTAAACTATGGAGGACAAAAAAGGGTAAAAGTTTTTCTGCGAGATATAATTGAAACTTTCATGTTTAAATTCACAAAAATTTTGTTTTACTTATTAAATATTTAATAAATTTGATTGCAGATTTTATTTGATAATCTGAACTTGTTAAGTGTTTCAGTTGAAAAAGAATTAAATTTATAAAACAAAGAAGTAGTGGAAGAACTTATTAGAACAAAAGATGTTGCAAAAATATATAAACTTGGAAAAGTAGAGATAAAAGCATTGCAGTCAATTACTTTGAATATTAATGTAAATGAATATGTATCACTTATTGGTGCATCAGGCTCAGGGAAATCAACTTTGATGAATATTCTCGGATGCCTTGATACCCCTACCAGAGGTGAATATTTTTTAAAAGGATATAACGTAAGTGAATTAACAGATGATGGATTAGCGAAATTTCGTAATAAGGAAATTGGCTTTGTGTTTCAATCTTTTAATCTAATACCAAGAATGTCTGCTCTTGAAAATGTTTCTTTACCTTTGATTTATTCGGGTATCAAAAAAAAAGAACGTTTTGAATTGGCTAGGGAACAATTAAATGAAGTGGGATTGGGTGATAGGATGGATCATAAACCTAATGAACTTTCAGGAGGGCAAAAACAAAGGGTAGCTTTGGCAAGGGCTTTAATTAATAATCCATCAATAATTCTTGCTGATGAACCCACAGGGAATCTTGATAGTAAAACATCATTTGAGATTCTTAACCTAATAGAAGAAATTCATGATAAAGGAAATACAATAATTTTAGTTACTCACGAAAAGGAAATTTCACAACGTGCTCACAGAGTAATCAGACTTGTTGACGGATTAGTTGATTTCGATAAAAAAAATTAAATTTTATTTTTTCATAGGCATTGAAATCGTAATTCTGTCAATTACGTATTCATAATATTTCTCGTTAAATTCTTTTTTGTCAAAATGTTTAACTTTCTTTTGATAACTTGCACTAAACTTTATGCCTTTATACGCTTTTGTTACTCTTTTATTTTTATTGCTGTAAGTCCAGAAAGTGTTTCCATATTTATCTACAACATCCTTGAAAGTACTTTGCCCCAAAATTATTCCCTTAGCTGTTTTTGCTTTTACAGGTGATTTAATAATTATTTCTTCTAATTTATTTTTGTGTTTATCACCTTGTTTGACAAAATAAAAGATTAAATTAATTTTTTTATAAAGCATTGTATTGCTACTTACTTCTACATATCCTTCTCCCACAAAATGCTCTGTCCATACTTTTTCTTTGTTTTTATATTTTTCTCCGTATTTTTTTAATACATCTTCAACACTTGATTTGTTGAGAATGATGTCCCCAAAACTTTCACCGGTAGTAATGATTACATAATCATCAGTTTCCTGATTTTGAGCATTGATTGAGAAAAAGCAAAGAATGAGAAATGATAATAAAATTGATAAAGTTTTCATTAAAAGAGTCCTTTTATAAAAGTAAATTAAAGAAATTATTAAAACAAATATACTGATTTTTTAATGAATATGAATTAAATTATTGAGTTGTCAATCCATTTAATTTTTTTAGAATCATAATACTCAGTAAAAAACCAGTAAGAAATAAAAGCTGAAAGAGTTCCAAAGACGGAACCAAAATAAACATCAATAAAAAAATGCTGAGCAAGGTAAATTCTTGAGAATGCTACTGATAATGCGATAAGTAAAAAAACACTTTTTAATATTTTCTTTTTTATTATAAAAATTAGTAAAAAAAATACTGTGAATGCAGTTGCTGTATGCCCTGATGGGAAACTACCGAAAGAACGAACATTAACTTGGTCTAACAAATGTAAATTTGATAAATCGTTAAAATACCTTGCAGGACGGTAGCTGAGAGGACAAATTATTTGTTTGAAAGAATGAACAAATATGGTTGAAAGCAATGCAGAAAACAAAAGCATTAAGGAATATCGATATTTTATAAATAAGAAAATTATAAAAATAATAAGAAATATAAATCCATTGCCGAGTTTTGTGATATGAAAGAAGAATTTATCAAAAAGGAGGGTGTTGTTTTTATTTATGAAAAGAAAAATATCTCCTTTGTTTGTAAATATCAGTAATAATCCTCCTGCAACAATAAAAATTGCATAGAGAATAAAAATGAAACTATTTGATTTTAAAATTCTTCTCACTTGTAAATAATTAACAATTGGTCATTAAAATAAGCATTCAAAAGTACGATTAAAACAGAAAAGGAAAAATCGCTCAAAATATTTTTTGAACGCTTAATTGTTTTACAATGCTTAGTGCCACTACTTAAAGTTTAATCCATAAATTTTAGTTTATTCCAAAGCCATAATAACCCTTAGAGCCATCAGGTTCAATTCCTTCAATCAGTACGCCATTATTGCTTTTGTCAATTAAATTATAAATATCTTCAACTGTATAAACATCTATTTTGTCAATTTTTTGAATTATAAAATTTTTGTGTATTCCTGCTGCTTTGAATTTGCCATTTTTAACTTCTATTACAAGAACACCATTTTTAATCTTCAATTTATCAAGTGTACTCTTAGGGATTTCTTTTAATTTTACTCCAAGAATATCTTCAAGTTTATTGCTTTTAGAAGTAACAATTTCAGTATTTCCTTTGAGGTCTTTTAATACAGCTGTATATTTTTTGTTTTTTCCATTGCGAATAAGAGAAATTAAAATTTTATCTCCGGGACGATTCATAGAAATTTTCTCTTGTAATTCGGGTACAGAATTTACTTTCTCATCATTGATTTTTATAATAATATCACCGCTTTTTATACCTGCTTCATTTGCTGCTCCTTTAGGCATAACCTCAGCGATATAGACTCCTTTAATATCATCCATATTTTTTTTATGTGCTATTTCTTGTGTTACTTCACTTATACTTACTCCAAGAAAACCTCTTTGAACTTTTCCGTATTTAAGAATATCGTCAACTACTTTAACAACAATATTTGAAGGAATTGCAAAAGAATATCCTGCGTATTGCCCTGTTCTTGATGCGATAGCAGTATTAATTCCAATAAGCTCGCCTTCAACATTAACCAATGCTCCACCGCTATTCCCGGGATTTACAGCAGCATCTGTTTGAATAAAAGATTCAACGGAGTTGCCTCGTCCAAGTATTCCAATGCTTCTTGCTTTTGCACTTACTATTCCTGCTGTAACTGTGCTTGTAAGATTAAAAGGATTGCCACCTGCAATTACCCATTCTCCAACTTTTAATTTATCGGAATCACCATATTTTAAAAATGGTAGTTCTTTAGTTTCAATTTTTAAAACAGCAAGATCTGTTTGCTTATCATGACCAACAATATTTGCCTTAAAACTTCGCTTATCATTTAAAATTACTTCAATTTCATCAGCATTTTTGATTACATGATTATTTGTTACGATATATCCGTCAGAAGAAATAATTACTCCTGAACCACTTCCGAGTGAAGGTCCGAAATTTCGCGGACCGAAAAATTCGTAAAATGGATTATTTTGATTGTTGTATTCATTGGAGGGGTTGATTTTTGTTTTGATATGAACTACTGAAATATTTATTCTTTTTGATATTTCTGTAAAGTCAAATGTTGGAATTGTTATTCTATTAATTTCATAGCTTGTGAGTCCTGTGGGAATATTTTCTTGTTCAATTTTATTATCTTTTTCTGACATTCTGTAAATGCCAATACTAATTGCACCACCTAAAATTCCTGCGAAAAGAAAAATCAATGCATCTTTTATCGTTTTATTCATAATTGTTTTTTTTATTTCGGCTCAACAAAAATACAAATTATATGCCAGAGGAGAGGATTGTAATTACTAAATGAGTACAGGTTTATGAATTTAATGACTATGAATGAGAATCAAATAACTTGCCTTGCTAAAGTTACAGCAGCTAAGCAAAAAGTAATTATGAAAATACCTTTTCTTATTAATTATTGAGTCCACTCTAAAAAGTCTTAAAATAATTTTCAGTTTCTTTCTACCCCAAACCCATATAAACTGGAAAAGAATAACTGCCACAGACTTCGTCTGTCGAAGATATGCTAAGTGTAATAAGAAGTAAGACTACGTCTGTCAAAGACAGATTCACAGATTTCAAACTACCTTTGGTAGTTTGCTTTGTAAAAATTTATTATAGTAAATTTCTTTTAATCTGTGAATCTGTGGCAAATTTGATTACTCACAGTATTTGACATAGAACCATATTATTTTCACTTTGTTATTCTAATATTTTCATTTAAATGAAAAATATATTCAAGGAGTTTTTCTTTTCCTTGATGTTTGTTAGCTGATGTTTTAAATGTTTGTGGTAATTCATCCCAGTATCTCAATAGTTGGTTTTCAAAATCTTGAATATTTTTTGATAATTTCCCTGCACCTGATTTATCACACTTGGTAAATACTATTGTAAAGGGTAACTTTTGTTCCCCAAGGTAGTTTATAAAATCAATATCAATTGCTTGTGGTGGAATATTTGGGTCAACTAAAACAAAAATTGAAACGAGGTTTTTTCTATTACTAAAATATCCATATATAGACTGTCCCCAATTATAACGTTCGTTTTTTGAAACTTTTGCGTAACCAAATCCAGGTAAATCAATTAAATTCCATTTATTATTAATGAGAAATAGGTTTATCATTTTTGTTTTTCCGGGTGTTTTTGAAGTAAGAGCAAGATTCTTACGATTTGTCAACATATTAATTAATGACGATTTTCCAACATTTGAACGTCCAATAAATGCATACTCATGATGATTACTATGAGTAAGGGTTTCCCAACTGGGATTTGAAGAAACATATTCTGCAGAATTAATAGTTTGTTTTTGTTGCATAAAAATTTATTTTTTAAAATGGATTTCAATAATTTAAATTGCTTAATTACATTTATTTCTGTTTTTGTAACTACTCTTTTCTTATTGCCTCTAAAATACGAAGGCACAAAGTTACACAAAGATTTATTTACTTGCCACTAAGACACAAAGACAC